>NZ_JAJSRO010000006.1:0-243286 GCF_021283425.1 Pseudomonas sp. NMI542_15
AGCGATGTGGCGGCGCTGAAGAAGCAGGGCAACCCGAGCGCGGCAATCCAGGGCCTGGAACAGGATATTTTGGTGTTGAAGAGCCAGATCGACAACCGCCCGGCTGCGGCAGCGTCCGGTGGTGCGTCGGTGCAGGAATTCGATGCCTTCCGTGCGCAGACGACGCGCAACCTGAATACGCTGCAGAGCCAGATTCAGAACCTGCAGCAGCAGATCAACGCCCGGCCGTAACAGAGCGCGGGAGGGCTTTGCCCTCCTTTCGCGACACAAGGCCGCTCCCACAAGTTCGACGCTACCTTGAGGGCTGTGCTTATCCCTGTGGGAGCGATGTGGCGGCGCTGAAGAAGCAGGGCAACCCGAGCGCGGCAATCCAGGGCCTGGAACAGGATATTTTGGTGTTGAAGAGCCAGATCGACAACCGCCCGGCTGCGGCAGCGTCCGGTGGTGCGTCGGTGCAGGAATTCGATGCCTTCCGTGCGCAGACGACGCGCAACCTGAATACGCTGCAGAGCCAGATTCAGAACCTGCAGCAGCAGATCAACGCCCGGCCGTAACAGAGCGCGGGAGGGCTTTGCCCTCCTTTCGCGACACAAGGCCGCTCCCACAAGTTCGGCGCTACCTTGAGGGCTGTGCTTATCCCTGTGGGAGCGGCCTTGTGTCGCGATGGGCCGCAAAGCGGCCCCGGCAATCGTGATTACAACCGCGGATAATCGATGTACCCCACCGGCCCCTTGCCATAGAAAGTCTCTGGCCGCGCCTCGTTCAATGGCGCATCCGCCGCCAGCCGCGCCGGCAGGTCGGGGTTGGCGATGAACGGCACGCCAAACGCCACTGCATCGGCTTTGCCACTGGCCAGGGCCGCATTGGCGCTGGCCTTGTCAAACCGCTCGTTGACGATGTACGGGCCGCCGAATGCCTCTTTGATCAATGGTCCGATGCTGTCATCGGCTTCCCGCTCCCGCGAGCAGATAAAGGCAATGCCTCGCTTGCCCAGCTCGCGAGCCACGTAGGTGAAGGTTTCGGCGCGGTCGGCATCACCCATGTCGTGAGCATCGGCACGCGGCGCCAGGTGCACGCCTACGCGGTTTGCGCCCCAAACTTCGATGGCCGCATCGGTCACCTCCAGCAGCAGGCGTGCACGGTTTTCCAGCGACCCTCCGTAGAGGTCAGTGCGCTGGTTGGTGCTGCTTTGCAGGAACTGGTCAAGCAGGTAACCGTTGGCGCCGTGAATCTCTACACCATCGAAACCGGCAGCCTTGGCGTTTTCGGCACCACTGCGGTAGGCCTCGACGATGTCGTTGATTTCCTCGGTTTCCAGCGCGCGTGGGGTGGGGTAGTCACTTAGCGGGCGCACCAGGCTTACATGGCTTGGGCTGGATTGCGCTGGGGGCCACCGGCAGCTCGCCGTTCAGGTAGCTGGGGTGGGAAATACGGCCAACGTGCCACAGCTGCAGGAAGATGCGCCCGCCGGCGGCGTGCACGGCCTTGGTGACGTTGTTCCAGCCACGCACCTGCTCATCGTTCCAGATACCGGGGGTATCCGGGTAGCCGACGCCCATGGCAGTGACCGAAGTCGCTTCGCTGAGGATCAGCCCGGCGCTGGCGCGCTGTACATAGTATTCGGCCATCAGCGCATTGGGCACGCGGCCTTCGTCGGCACGGCAGCGGGTGAGCGGGGCCATGATGATGCGGTTGGGCAGTTGCAGGTCGCCCAGGGTGATCGGATCGAAAAGCGTGGTCATAGCGGTTACCTGCCTTGTCAAAGTGTTTGGCGAAGTTGTTCGAGGAATGCCTCAATGGTGGCTTCGTTGCGTTTGAAGAAGTGCCATTGGCCAATCTTCTGGCTGCTGATGAGCCCGGCGCGCTGCAAGGTGGCCAGGTGGGCGGAGACGGTCGACTGCGACAGGCCGCAGCGTTGGTCGATCTGCCCGGCACACACACCGTTTTCGGTGCTGTGGTACTGGTCGGGGAATTGCGTTGCCGGGTCTTTCAGCCAGCTGAGGATTTCTCGCCTGACCGGATGGGCCAGCGCTTTTATGATTTCGTCGAGATCAAGAGGCATGGGTGGAGGCTCGTTGTAGCGGTATATCGCGATAGAGCGAAATGTAAATCGGCTGTTCCCGATATCCAAATACCAAGAGGTTCTGAGCTGAGCGCGAATCGATATATCGCGTTATAACGATATAAGGCGGAGCGGTGGTAGACTGCGCCCATGAACTACCTCGCACACCTGCACCTGGGCGGCCCGGCGCCGCAACAACTGCTTGGCAGCCTGTATGGCGATTTTGTCAAAGGCTCGCTGGAAGGGCGCTTCCCTCCTGCGCTGGAGGCGGCTATCCGGCTGCACCGGCATATCGACAGCTACACCGATCAGCATCCGCTGGTGCTGGCGGCACTGGCGCGCTTTCCGCGCGAGCGGCGGCGCTTTGCCGGCATCGTGCTGGATGTCTTCTTCGACCATTGCCTGGCGCGGCATTGGGGCCACTACGCCGAGCAGCCACTGGCGCAGTTTACTGGCGCGTTTTACAGGGTGCTGCTGGCGGAGCCCGAGCTGCCGGGGCGATTGGCGCGGATTGCGCCGTTCATGGCAGCGGATGACTGGCTAGGGGCTTATGGCGATTTTGCCACGCTGGAACAGGTGTTCAACGGCATTGCCCGACGCTTGTCGCGGCCTGAGGGGATGGCCGGGGTAATGGTGGAACTGGAGCGGCTGTATGAGCCGCTGCTGGCGGATTTTCGCGAGTTCTATCCCCAGTTACAGGCTTTTGCGGCGGCGCAGCGTAGGGCTGAGGACTTGTAGCGCCTGCGAGATCGAGCGCCGCCCGCGCGGCGCTCGATCTCGCAGGCGCCAGCTTGCCCACGCCAGGCTCAGGCAGCCCGCGCCGGCCGCCTTGGCACTGCTTCAACTTCTTCAACCCCGAACAAAGCCAGGTGAATCGCCTGCTGTGCTTGCAACGCCAGCACCGCACGCTCCTTGCCCACGCTGCCGATAGGTGGCAGCAAGTGAATGCACACCTCGCCTCGCGGCTGGGCAAACAGGCGCATCAGGTGCGACACCAGATCATCGTCGCCAATGAACGGCGCAATCGGATCGATCTGGCCATCACGCAGATACTGGATAGCCACCGGCTGCACCGCCGCGCCCCGGTCGATGGCACCTGCCAACAGGCGGCCATGGAAGGTGCGCAAGTTGCGACCGCAGGTAGTGGTGCCTTCGGGGAAGATCAGCAGGGGGCGCGCCAGCCCCAGTTGCCCGGCGATCTGTTCGTGCAGGCGCTGGCTGTCGCCACCACCACGGCGAATGAACAGTGTGCCGGCTTTTTCCGCCAGCCAACCCGCCACCGGCCAATGACGCACTTCAGCCTTGGACAGGAACGACAGGGGCAGCAGCATGCCGAGCAGGGGGATGTCGGTCCACGAAACGTGGTTGCTGACCCACAGCATCGGCCGCTGCGGCAGTTCGCCGACTACACGCACGTTGAAGGGCAGGGCGGCGACCAGGCGTTTCATGAACAGGCAGGTCCAGCGCTGGCGGCGCTCAAGGGGAGCCTTGAAACCGAGGCGTTCGCCGAGGGCAATAAGACTGGCCATGAACATACCCAGCAACAGCACGAGCAGCAGTCGGGTCAGGCGGGCTACTACCCGCAGCTTCTGCATCAGACCGCCGCCTTGAAGTGCCGGGCGTAGCGCGGGCAGAGATTATCGCGCTTGAGCAGGATGAATACGTCGGCCACCTGGAAGTCCTCGTCCCAGCAAGGCTCGCCGCAAATCTTTGCGCCCAGGCGCATGTAGGCCTTGAGCAGCGGTGGCATTTCGGCGATGACGTTGCCCGGCAACGCCAGGCTTGGCAGCGGGTTCTTTGGCTCGGCCCGCAGGTGCTCGTTGCACAGGTAGCGATCACGCAGGCGCTGCATCACGGCATGGGCCTGCACGCCGCCGTCCTGCATCGGGATGCTGGCACAGCCCATCAGGTAGCTGTAGCGGCCCTCGTTGAGCACCTCGGCCAGTTCACCCCACAGCACGGCGATGGTGCCGCCGTTGCGGTAGTCGGGGGCTACGCAGGTGCGGCCCAGTTCGAGGATCGGGCCCTGCAGCTGCAACAGGCCGTGCAGGCGGAATTCTTCTTCACTGTAGAAGCGGCCCAGGCTGCTGGCGGCCTGGTGGTCGAGCAGGCGGGTGGTGGCCACCAGCTCGCCTGTGCTCAGGTCGCGTACACCAATGTGGCGGCAGTGCACGTCGTAGTCGTCCATGTCCAGGCCGTGCTCGGCACCCTTGAGCTTGGCCTTGAATTCTGCGCTGAACACTTTGAAGCGCAGGGCCTGGGCCTCTTGCAGCGCCGCGGCGCCAACCAGGCGTTCGGCTTGCAGACGGCGTTCAGTGCTGTTGTCGCCAGAATGAGCGATCCGAGTCATTACGAGTCTCCATAAGCCAGCCATGAAGGGTTGCGGCCGGTCGGCTTTGTTGTGCAAAGTCAGCCTAGGTAGACGCGGTGTCACCCCTGTGAATCTTTGGTGATGCTTGCGTGACACCCCCCAAACCTTGACCAGAAAGCCCCAGCAAGGAGCCGTCCCATGGCCTGGTTGCAACGATTGAACGACCCGCTCCGCCACGCGCCGGCGGGCACTCTGGGCGAAACCTATGCCGCGCTGCTCGAGCGCCTCGGCCCGGTTGCCCCCTTCGAACTGGCCGCACTGGGCGGGCGCGCGATGGCCACGCCGGGCCTGGCTTTTTTGGTGGGTTACCAGGCCGCCTTGCGCGTGCTGTGGCCCAGTGCACCGTCCAGCCTCGGCGCGCTGTGCGCGACCGAGCGGCGCAGCGTGCGGCCGGCGGACATGCACACGCGCCTGGACGGCTTGCGCCTGACCGGCAGCAAGGACTTCGTCACCGCCGGGCTGGAGGCGGAGTGGCTGCTGGTGGCGGCGCGCAGCGAAACCGCAGGCGCGGCGCCACAATTGAACCTGGCGGTGGTGTACCCCGGGGAGCCCGGCGTGACCCTGGAGCCATTGCCGACCTTGCCGTTGATGCCGGAGGTGGGCCATGGGCGCTTGCTGCTGGAACAGGCGGCGTGCGAGCTGCTGGCCGGTGACGGCTGGGATGCTTATGTGAAGCCGTTTCGCTCGCTGGAGGACTTGTATGTGCTCACGGCACTGACGGCCTGGTTGTATGGCGTGGGGCAGGAAAGCGCCTGGCCGCAGGCTTTACGCCTGCAACTGCTTGGGCTGCTGGCCGGGTGTGCCGAGGGTAGCCGGCAGTGTGCCGACTGCACGGATGGCCATTTGCTGTTGGGTGGTTTGTTTGCGCAGTTCCAGGCGTTGCGGGGGGCGATCGACGCAGCATTGGCGGCCGGGCCGGTGCATTGGGCGCAAATCTGGCAGCGTGACCAAGGGGTGATGGCGTTGGCTGCGGCGGCGCGCGAGCAGCGCCTGAACAAGGCTTGGGCGGCTGCGGGATTGTCATGAAGGCCTGATAGGTTTTTGTGAACCGATGATCCCGGGGGGCCGCAAGGCGGCCCCAAAATTTCGAGCTGAAACACAATGCTGAAAGGTCTGCTATTGGTTCTTTGCCTGGCCTTGGCAACCGCCGAAGCCGAGGACTGGCCTGACCCTGACTGGCAGAACGATCCTGCCCGTTTCGACTGGCAAGCCGTCGACGCCTACGCCTTCCCCCCTCGCACTGCCCCCGACCGCAGCGGCATCCGCACCGACGCGCTGCTGATCATCCGCGATGGCCGTATCCTCCACGAGCGCTACACCGCCCCCACCACTGCCGCCACCGCGCACCTGACCTGGTCGGTAAGCAAGAGCGTACTCGCCACGCTGATGGGCGTGGCCCAAGGCGAAGGGCGCTTCCAGCTGGAAGATCCGGTCACCCGTTTCTATCCCGCCATGCGCGGCCATCCCGGCATACGCATGGCCGATCTGCTGCACTGGGCCAGTGGCCTGGACTGGCAGGAAGACTACGAATACGCCCCCCTCAAGTCATCAGTGGTGGCCATGCTATACACCCGTGGCCGCGAGGACATGGCGGCCTATACGGCGGCGCGGGGTACGGCGGCCAGCCCCGGTGAGCGTTTTCTCTATTCCAGTGGTGACAGCAACCTGCTGGCGGCTGCACTGCGCGGCATGCTCGATGCCGGGCAGTACCCCGATTACCCCTGGCACGCGCTGTTCAGCCCGTTAGGTATCGACAGCGCGGTGTGGGAGCGTGACGGGGCGGGCACCTACGTGGGCTCTTCCTATCTGTACCTCAGCGCCCGCGACCTGGCGCGAATCGGCTTGCTGATGCAGCGTGACGGGCGCTGGCAAGGCCGGCAACTGCTGCCCACGGCCTGGGTGGCCTTCAACCGAACAGCGTTTACCCATGCCGAACCTGTGCCCGGTGAGGCCAACCCTGGCGGCCACTGGTGGCTCAACCGGCCGTTGGCCGGCGCCCAACGGCCTTGGCCGAGTGCACCCGAAGACACCTACGCCGCCCTTGGCCACTGGGGCCAGGCGCTGTACGTGCTGCCCGCGCAAAAGCTGGTGATCGTGCGCTATGGCGATGACCGCGACGGCAGCTACCAGCACGACGAACTGCTCAAGCGGGTACTGGCGGCAGTGCCCCGGGAGGGCACATGAAGCGGGCCTTGTTGCTGGTGTTGCTGGGCCTTGTGTTCTGGGCCTGGCAGGAGCGTCAGGCGTTGGCTGATTTCCCCGGCATCCTCTCGGCCTACTCGGCCAAGGAATACTGCTCGTGCCGCTTCGTCATGGGCTTCGGGCAGGCCTACTGCCAAGGCTATGTAAAGCAATGGCTGCCGCTGAGCCTGCTGGAGGAAAACAGCCCGCAGCGACGAGTCACTGCCGAGGGGTTGGGGCGGCGCAATCAGGCTAGCTGGCAGGGCCCGCACGAGGGCTGCCGCTTGCTGCCATGAAGGCGGGCGGGTAAGGTTGGCGGCCTGGTTTCACGAGATCTGTCATGTTCAAGCTGCCCCGTCTGCTGCCCGCCTTGTTGCTGGCTTTGTGCCTGCCTGCCCACGCCAATTGGCACCTCGATGGCGAATCGTCGCGCCTGTCGTTCATTACCGGCAAAAACGGTGACACTGCCGAAGTGCACCGCTTTCTGGTGCTGCATGGCACGGTCGACCGCAAAGGCGTGGCGGGGTTGAGCATCGAGATGGATTCGGTGAGCAGTGGCATTGCACTGCGTGACGAGCGCATGCGTGAGGACCTGTTCGAGGTCGAGCGTTTTGCCGAAGCCAAGGTGCGGGCGCAGCTGGACCTGCGGCCGATCAACGACTTGGCCAACGGTGCCCAGATCGAACTGCGCCTGCCGCTCACCGTTACCCTGCATGGCCAGTCGCACAGCTACAACGCCCTGTTGTTGGCCACCCGCCTGGACGAGCGGCGCTTTCAGGTCGTGACACTCGAACCCCTGGTGTTGCGTGCCGATGATTTCGGCCTGCTGCCAGGGCTGCAAACCTTGCGCAAGTTTGCCGGGCTCACGTCCATCAACCCGTCAGTGCCGGTTAGCGCGGTGCTGATTTTCACCGCCCGCTGACATGCCGGGCCCGGTCTTCCCCTGGCGGGATGGCAACCAGTTCGAACTGCTGATCGACGGCCCCGAGTTCTTTCCGCGCATGCTCGCAGCCATCGTGCGTGCCGAGTTCCAGGTTGACCTGGAGCTGTACCTGGTCGAGGCCGGCGCCTGTGCCGAGGCGGTGGTCGAGGCGCTGGAGCAGGCCGCACGGCGTGGCGTGCGGGTGCGCTGCCTGTTCGATGATTATGGCTCGCTGGCCTTCGACAGCGCCCTGCGCCAACGCTTGCTGGAGGCTGGTGTGTACCTGCGCTGGTATAACCGTCTGCGCTGGAAGCGCGGCTTGCGCAACCTGTACCGCGACCACCGCAAGCTGCTGCTGGTGGACGAACGCTGGGCGGTGGTGGGCGGCACAGGGGTTACCGACGAGTTCTGGACCCCGGGCGACGCGACCAGCGAATGGCATGAGGTGATGGTGCAGATTCAGGGGCCGGTGGTAACCGACTGGCAGTTGCTGTTCGACCGCCAGTGGGGCGCCAACAACCGCCGCACCGCCTGGCGCCCTGCCGAGGGCTTCGGCCTGCCCCGTTTGCCCAAGGTGCCTGCGCAGGGCCAGGGCATGGGGCGGGTAGCTTATGCCGACGCCCGCCAGCATCAGGACATCCTGCATTCGCTGGTGCGGGCGCTGAACAGTGGCAAGCAGCGGGTATGGCTGGCCACGCCATACTTTCTGCCGACCTGGAGCGTGCGCCGTTCTTTGCGCCGTGCTGCCAGCAAGGGGCTTGACGTGCGGCTGTTGCTGACCGGCCCACGCACTGACCACCCGTCGGTCCGCTACGCCGGGCACCGCTACTACCCCCGCCTGCTGCGCGCCGGTGTGCGGATTTTCGAGTACCAACCGTGCTTCCTGCACCTGAAGATGGTTGTAGTGGACGACTGGGTCAGCGTCGGTTCGTGCAACTTCGACCACTGGAACCTGCGGTTCAACCTTGAGGCCAACATTGAGGCGCTGGACCCGCCGTTGACGGCCGCGGTGGTGGCCAGCTTCGAGCGCGACTTTGCCTTGAGCGAGGAAGTCGACCTCGACCACTGGCATGCCCGCCCCCTGTGGCGCCGGGTTAAACAACGAATCTGGGGCTGGATCGACCGACTGGTAGTCAACGTGCTCGACCGCCGTGACTGACAGCGGCTATCGTGCATTGACTGTTTACGGTTAACCGAAGGAGTGGGTGCGATGACGGCGAAGAAGATTCTTATGCTGGTAGGCGACTACGTCGAGGATTACGAGGCGATGGTGCCGTTTCAGGCCTTGAGCATGGTGGGCCACACGGTGCACGCGGTGTGCCCGGAGAAACTGGCGGGGCAGACCGTGCGCACTGCCATCCATGATTTTGAGGGTGAGCAGACCTACAGCGAAAAGCCGGGGCACAACTTTGCCTTGAATTATGACTTTGTGCGGGTGCGGCCCGAGAGTTACGACGCCCTGCTGATCCCGGGTGGCCGTGCGCCGGAGTATTTGCGCCTGGATGAAAAAGTGCTGGCGCTGGTGCGGGCTTTTGACCAGGCTGGCAAGCCGATTGCGGCGGTGTGCCATGGTGCCCAGCTGCTGGCGGCGGCGGGTGTGCTGGAGGGGCGCGAATGCAGCGCGTATCCGGCGTGTGCCCCGGAAGTGCGTCTGGCGGGCGGCACGTTCATCGATATCGCCGTGGACCAGGCCCATGTGGATGGCAACCTGGTGACCGCACCGGCGTGGCCAGCGCACCCGGCTTGGCTGGCGGCATTTCTGAAGGTGCTGGGCACCCGTATTGCCTGATACGGCGTCTTCGCGGGGGAACCAGGTATTCGCCATGCACGGTGAACGCCGCCACCGCGCGACTGCCGCCGGCGTTGAACGCGGCCTAGTAGGCGTTTACCCGCTCGGTAGCGGTCATGGAACAGTACCTGTCGTGTATGGAAAAGGCGGGTCGTTGCCTCGGATGATAGGGTTTCCCCTCAAGCCCGGCTTAGCCGAGCGCGTCATCCACATCGACAAAACGACCGCCAAGCATGGAAATACGCCTGTTGCACGGCGCCGCTATCGCGCCATACATCGATGACCTCGCTCGCCTGCGCCTGGCCGTAATGCGCGAATTTCCCTACCTGTACGACGGCAGCCCGGACTCTGACGTCGACTATCTGGCCAGCCATGTCCGCTCCGGGCGCAGCCTGGTCGTGCTGGCCGTGGACGACGGCCAGGTAGTCGGAGCCTCAACCGCTTTGCCGCTGATGGATGGAGCTCCTGAATTCCTTCAGCTGTTCCGGGCTCAGGGCCGCGATCCTGCGAGCGTCTATCTGTTCGGTGAGTCGTTTGTCCTGCCGCAGTACCGCGGGCAAGGCCTCGGGGTGCGTTTTTTTATCGAGCGTGAATCCTATGCGCACACACTTGCCGCGTTCGATTACTGCGTTTTCTGTGCCGTCGAGCGCCCGGGCGTGCATCCAAGGCGCCCCGCCGGTTACAAACCCTTGCAGGGTTTCTGGCGCAACCGGGGTTTTTTGCACGAGCCGTCGTTACGCACCACGTGTGCCTGGCGCGACCTGGGTGAGCAGGCCACTTCCGAGAAAATCATGTCGTTCTGGATGAAGGCACTGATGGCATGAACCTGTCGTCAGGGGCCAAGGTTCAGCTTGTTTTCGCTGACATGGTATTTCAGTGCGTGGCCGCCATTGCTGACGAGGAATTCGACGTGGTACGGGTTGCCGTGTTGGTCGCGTAGCAGCCACACACTGGGCGCTTCATTGAGCGAGTTGTAATGCTTTGCGTAAAAGCGTCTGTAGTAATGATGAAGCGTCATGTGGTTAGGGCGCTGTACATAGGCTTCGCCTGAATCAGGGGAGACTGCCTCGAACGCTTCTCCCACCCCCAGGGCTGTTACTGTTGCCTCTTGGCTGTAGTCGTTAGTCAGCTGGAATGAGATAAGCGCGTGGTCATGATTGTGCCGCTCATAAAATGGCGTGTTCGAGGGCGTCTCCAGTGCGGTGCTCTCTACCATGATGAGTTTGGGATCGGCAAAACCAAAATAGCTGACTGTCTCTTCGACTTCGTCGTCCCAATGGCTATTGGCATTGTTCGACTTGTATTTGAAGGGCGTGCCCGGCTCAAGGTGGAACACCTTGTCGTGCGGTGGCGGTGGCGTGATGGACTCAATGACCACCGATGACACGAAGGGGCTGGTGTTGGTTATGGCGTAGGTATTCTCATCTTTCAACATTAATGCGTAGATCTGGGTGAGCGTGCCGCCAGGGCGTTGGGACGTGACGTAGAAGATGCGGCGAATGCTGTTTGCGGTTTTTTCGGTGAGCGCGCTGGGGGCGCCTCCGTAGGCGGCATGATAAACAAACCGTTTATCGCGGGCCTTGGACGCAAACAGGTCGGGGTGATCCAGCAGGCGTGGTTCGCCGTCTTCATCAATTAACACCAGCGACAGGCTATTGAGGCTCTCTTCGCTGAGGGTTTCCCCTTTACGTGGCTCCAGGGTGACAGTCACTTCCACTTGCTGCCGACCATTGGCATAAAGGCGATTGGAGCTTGAGGTGATATCCAGGCGAAAGCGGGTGAGCCATTGGTTGTCGAGCTTGAACCCTTTCATTTTGAGACACTCGTTGAGGGGGGAGTGCCCAGTTAAAGCCATTCCAATCGCTACCGGATGGTACATAAATGAATCAGTTCAGCGTTTGCCCCCTGTTGCAGCAACACCGAAACGGCGATTTTTTGCCAATGCCTGCACAAAAAAAACACCCTGCGAAAGCGTAGCCATCGCAGGGTGTTGATTTCAATCGCGAGCAACCGACCTTCGAGAAACGGTTACTCAAGCCTCAAGGCTGCCTCACTTAACTTCTACTGCCAGGCTTTCGGCGATCTTGCTCTGCCACAGGGCAGGGCCTGTGATGTGCACCGATTCACCATTGCTGTCTACCGCGACGGTAACCGGCATGTCCTTGACCTCGAACTCGTAGATCGCTTCCATGCCCAGCTCGGCGAAGGCCAGGACCTTGGACTTGCGGATGGCCTGGGCCACCAGGTAGGCAGCGCCGCCAACGGCCATCAGGTACACGGCCTTGTTGTCCTTGATCGCTTCGATGGCGGTCGGGCCACGCTCGGACTTGCCGATCATGCCCAGCAGGCCGGTTTGCTCGAGGATCTGGCGGGTGAACTTGTCCATGCGGGTGGCGGTGGTCGGGCCTGCAGGGCCCACCACTTCGTCACCGACCGGGTCAACCGGGCCTACGTAGTAGATGAAGCGGCCTTTCAGGTCCACCGGCAGCGCTTCGCCACGGTTGAGCATTTCGACCATGCGCTTGTGTGCGGCGTCGCGGCCGGTGAGCATCTTGCCGTTGAGCAGAATGGTCTCGCCCGGTTTCCAGCTGGCGACTTCTTCAGGGGTGATGTCGTCGAGGTTGACGCGGCGGGCACTTGGGCCGGCTTCCCAGACGATTTCCGGGTAGGCGTCCAGCGATGGCGCTTCCAGCTCGGCCGGGCCGGAGCCATCGAGCACGAAGTGGGCGTGACGGGTGGCGGCGCAGTTGGGGATCATGCACACCGGCAGCGACGCGGCGTGGGTCGGGTAGTCCATGATCTTGACGTCGAGCACGGTGGTAAGGCCACCCAGGCCCTGGGCGCCGATGCCCAGTTGGTTGACCTTCTCGAACAGCTCCAGGCGGATTTCTTCCAGGCGGTTCTGCGGGCCACGCGCTTTCAGTTCGTGGATGTCGATGGATTCCATCAACACTTCCTTGGCCATGACGGCGGCCTTCTCGGCGGTACCGCCGATGCCGATGCCGAGCATGCCAGGCGGGCACCAGCCAGCGCCCATGGTCGGGACGGTCTTCAGCACCCAGTCGACGATCGAGTCGGACGGGTTGAGCATGGCCATCTTCGACTTGTTTTCCGAACCGCCACCTTTGGCTGCCACATCGACTTCGACTTTGTCGCCAGGGACGATCGAGTAGTGGATGACTGCCGGGGTGTTGTCCTTGGTGTTCTTGCGAGCACCGGCCGGGTCGGCCAGGATAGAGGCGCGCAAGACGTTTTCGGGCAGATTGTAGGCGCGGCGCACACCTTCGTTGATCATGTCGTCGACGCTCAGGGTGGCGCCATCCCAGCGAACGTCCATACCGACGCGCACGAACACGGTGACGATCCCGGTGTCCTGGCAGATCGGGCGGTGGCCGGTGGCGCACATGCGCGAGTTGATCAGGATCTGGGCGATGGAATCGCGCGCAGCAGGCGATTCTTCACGCAGATAGGCCTCGTGCATCGCCTGGATGAAATCGACGGGGTGGTAGTACGAGATGAATTGCAGGGCGTCGGCGACGCTCTGAATCAGGTCGTCTTGCTTGATCACGGTCATGCAGCGCGCTCCTCTTAAAGACGGGAACATTCATAAAGACGCTCGACGGTGCCGACCAGCATGTCGAAACGCCTTGCAAGGCGCCGGCAGGTCAGGCCGACGGAAAAAGGCGCGGCAGTATAGCGCGCATCCGTCCCGGGCACACCTTCGGCCGGTCTGGACGATGGTCGGCAGCGGGCAGGCACTGTTCTTGCTGTCTCGCTCGAGAGATAGGATGCTTGACGGGGGCCGCAAAGCGGGCCCGGCAAAATAAAGCGCCAGGAGAGAGAGCTGACAATGCCCGAAATTTGCGTGGGCGAGCGCCGCTGGGCGGTGCCCACTGGCAGCAACTTGCTCGATGCCTTGAACGAGGCCGGCCTGAATGTGCCCTACAGCTGCCGGGCCGGCAGTTGCCATGCTTGCCTGGTGCATTGCCTGGAGGGGCAACCGGCGGATGCCTTGCCTGAGGCACTGGCGCTGGATAAGCATGCACAAGGCTGGCGCCTGGCGTGCCAGTGCCGTGTAGTGGGGGACCTGCGCGTAGCGGTATTCGACCCTCTGCAGGACGGCATCCCCGCTCGGGTGAGTGCGCTGGACTGGTACGGTGATGTGTTGCGCCTACGCGTGCGTCCAGAGCGAGCGCTGCGTTATCAAGCCGGGCAGCATGTGCTTCTGTGGAACGGTTCGATCGCCCGGCCGTATTCACTGGCAAGCCTGCCGGGCGAAGACGACTTTCTCGAATTTCATATCGACTGCCAGCGGCCTGGTTTATTTTGCGACAAGGCTCGCAGCCTTGATGTTGGCGACGTACTGCGGTTGGGTGAGCTGCGGGGTGGGGCGCTGCATTATGAGCAGGACTGGCACGCGCGGCCGCTATGGTTGCTGGCGGCGGGTACCGGCCTCGCACCGTTATTGGGCATCCTGCGCGAGGCGCTGCGTCAAGGGCATCAGGGGGATATCCGGGTTATGCACGTGGCGGCGACGGCGCAGCAGCATTACCTGACTGCGCCCCTAGCCGCGTTGGCTGTGGAACACCCGAATGTGAGCGTGGAGTTTATCGTTGCCGAGCAGCTGCAAGCTTGGCTGCAAGGCTTGCGCCTGTCGTCGCGGCACACCGTGGCCTTGGCATGCGGTGCACCGGGGAGGATCGAGGAGTTTGCGCGGCGCTTGTTCATTGCCGGGTTGCCGCGAAACCAGTTGTTTGCCGATGCTTTCGTTGACCGCGCGCCACCGTGACGCCCGCCCGTGGGCGAAGCATGCTGCCGTAAGCTATTGAGGAAAATACAGCCTGCCGGTCGCCAGCTCTCTGTCGGGAGTCGCGGAAAACGGCCCGGTCTGGCCCATCAGTTGGCGCCATCTTGATATTTGCTGCCTGGGTAGATTGCTGGTCTGAGCTGTCACTTCAAGGGACTGCATGAAACCGGCACGATGTACCCAGATGGGTCTGTCATAGCCATGTACCGGCCGCTGCAGCACATTGGCGATGCGTTGTGCTGCTCCACTCTTGCCGCCATAACAGGCCAGCAAGACGATAGGTTGGTTGTCGGCCATGCCGGCGAGGCGCGGTGCGATTTCCCGCAGTGCAACACGTACGGCATCTTCCATCTGGCCTGCGCCGTTCATCAACTGGCCAGCCTTGCTGCCGTGGGTTTCGAAGGCACGGATACCTTGCCCCACGAAGTTGTAATGCATGGCAACGTCGTTGGCCATGCCGTCAGCCGAGTAGATCACGGCGGTGTTTTGTACCTGCCGGGGGGCGGGCGTCATCGGGTTGGCGAACGCACGCTTGGCATTAGCCCTGCCAGGTGAGCGGAGCGCTTTGCTGGCGACTTTGGTCGAGCCAGGCGCCATACCGATTACGGCACTGGCCAAGCCAGTACCCAGTGATATCCAGCCCAGTACGTTGGCGGCTTTTTCGTCCGCGCCACTGGCTTGCATCGTCATGCTGGCGATACCGGTGCTCAGGGAGATAGCGTTCAGTGCGGCATTGCCGATTGCCAGCGCCGCACTGCCGGTCAGCGCACTGCCGCCATACAGGGCGACAATGGCGGGCACGGCGGCGCCCAACGTGCTGATTGCGGCCGCTGCGCCTATCGCCAGGCCTACGCCTGCGATCGTCCAGCCGACCCAGCTGTGACCATCGGGGTCGATGCGGTTGACCGGATCACCGGCGCAGTACGCGTAGGCATTGAGCCCACCACGGTCGAACGGGCTATCACTGTCGGGGCTGAGGAAGGTCATCAGGACAGGATCGTATGGCCGGTAGCCGGCAGGGATGTACCAGCCCGTCAGCGGTTCGCGGCGCAGCCCGGCAAAACCGAACGGAGCTTGCTGGTCGTTTTCGGGTTCGGCGCCATGCGGGCTGTAATGGCACTGGCGCAGTCGCTCGTCGACTTGCAACCGTACGGTGCCTTGGCCATCGCAGCCAAGCAGGCGGATGGTGGACTCCCCGCCATCCTTGCAGCTCACGGCAAACACTTCGGCGCCGTCACCAATCAGCCCCAGGCGCAGCTCACCGTGCTGTTCGTGGGTCAGTTGCCCGGCGCTGTAAAAACTGCGTACCCGGCCATGGTCCAGTTCACGTTCGCAGAGGTTACCGCTGGCGTCGTAGTGGTAATGGCAGCTAGAGCCACTGTGCTCGACCTGTACCAAGCGGTCGGAGCTGTTCCAGGTCAAGGTGCGGCCCATACTGTCGGCGATGAGCCGGCCACAGGCGTCGTACGTCAGTTCGATGCGGGCTGGCCAGCTTGGGTGGGAGTGGGTAACCGCGCTGAGCTGGGTCGGATCGTTCGCCGCGTAGCTGAACTCAGCCGCGTCCTGGCTACCGTCGGCAAAGGTGCTGACCACTCGCTGATAACCATCCAGCGGGTTGAAGGTATAGCGTTGTTCGACGATGGGATTGCCGAACGGGTCGAGTGGCGCGCCGTCGGCGCTGGAGCGGTAGCGTACCAAGCGGCCCCGCCGGTCGTAGTCGAAATACTCTTCGGCGCCGTTGATGCTGCGCTGGATCACTTGGTCGAGGGCTGAATAGGCCAGCGTCAGGGTGATGCTACGCTCCCCCTCGGTATCGCTCACGGTGTAGACGCTGCGCTGTTCTCGGCCCATGGTGTCGTAGCTGATCCGCCGGGTCAGGCTCCGCGCACGGGCAGGGTCGTGGGTGGTAATGCTCAGCGGGCGGGAGAGGGCGTCGTAGCTGAACTCGGTTTGTACGCCGTCTACCTCAAGGCGCTGCAGGCGCCCGAACCTGTCGAGATGGCGATGGTGTTCGGCCCCCGCAGCGTCGGTGAATCCCACTGGCAACCCGTTGAGCGAATGGCGCCAATGGGTGGTGTGCTCGACCTCGTCGAGGCACCAGCTGTCGCGCAAGGGCAGCCCGGAAGGCGTGAGTTGCCAGCTGAGGCTGCCGAGCCCGCCGCGGGCGTTGGTCGGAATGCCGAGCGTGGCATGATAGGTCAGCTGCTGCTCGGCTTCGCCGTCGGCTGCGGTGCCTAGCAGGGCATTGCCCAACTGAGGCTCGTAGCGGTAGGTCACGTGCTTGCCATCGGCCAAGGTGTTGGCGACGGGCGGCAGCTGGCCTGGGCGGTAGTGATAGTGGGTGGTACGCCCGGCGACCTGCACCGAGCGCTGCCGGCCGAGCCCATCGAAGGTCTGGCGGCCGAGTATCCAGGCGGTTTCGCTCATTGCCTGCGCCTCACCGACGCTCGAGCTGACAGCAATGCTTTGCGGGTGATGGCCATCACTGTGCTCGGCGAAGGTCCAGGTCACCACTGTATTGTCCGGCAGGTGCTTTTCGATGATGCGTGAGTAGGCGTCATGGCGCAGGCGGGTGACGATGTCGGGTGAGCCTTCTACCTGGATGCGCTGCTCGATGACCCGGTCGAGGCCGTCGCGCAGCAGTAGCAGGGTGCGGGTGTGTCGCCCGCGGGTATCGTAATCCTGCTGTTCCACCGGGCTGCCGGCAGCGTTGTGCGAGATGACCTGGCGCGGCCCCTGTAACTTGCCTGCCGCTTGCCACTGTTCGCTGCGGCGGGTGATGGGGTCGTGGTGGAGGTGCTGTTCGATGCCTTCCAGGCTGGTCACCTGGCAGGCGTGGCCCCAGTCGTCGTAGCGGACTGTGCGGGTCAAGGTGAGCAGGTTGTCGGCCTTGAGCCAGTCCAGTGAGGTCTGGCTGACCAGGCGTCCGAGGGCATCGTACTGGTTGCGGCTTGTTTCGCGGAACACGCCCGGGCTGTTATCGAGGTCTTCAAGGTGAATGCTCACGACCCGGCCTTCGCCGTCGAGCCATTGGCGCTGTCGGCGGCCGGTGATATCGACCTGCTCGATCAATACCGGATTGTACTGGCCGTTCGGCCTGGCTTGCCTGGCGAACTCGTCGTTGAGGTGATAACGGGCCAGGCGCTGGGTCTGGTAAGGGCTGCCTGCTGCGGACCTGGTGCATACCACACGGCCTAATCGGTCATATTCATAACGGGTAATGGCACCGCTGTCGTGCCGCTCCCAGAGAGTCTGGCCGGTGAGCATCGATTGTGCATGAGCGGTGCTGGAGCGGTTTTCTTCATCGTTCTCAAAGCCCTGCAGGGTGACTTCGGTCACCAGTGCATCCGCGGTGGCACTGTAGCTGTAAAAGGTAGTTGTGCATTTGCCGTCGAGGGTGACGACGCTCTTTTCTTCCCGGCCATACGTGGTACCTGCAGTGGTCAGGTAGAACTGCCGGGTATGCTCGATCACCCGGTTCTCGGGGCCTTCGAGCTGCTCGCTGGCCACCAGTATGTGGGGCAACGCGCCTTCGATCAGCGAAGGTAGCGCCTGGTAGGTATAAGTAGTGGCCAGAACAGGGGCTGCGCCTTTGGCGATGACGGGGATAACGGTCTTTTTTTTCAGGAAACGTACCCGGCCGAGTGCGTCTGCGGGGCAGCCTTCGGCACCTTCTGCCGGGTAGTATTCGTAACATTCCTCGACGCCGCTGGGGAATAGCACGCGCAGAGGGTTGCCGAAGTCGTCATAGACATAGCGGGTGCTCTCGCTGCGGCTTTGGCCGGGCCGGGAATGATCCAGATAGGTGACCGATACTTCGTGGGGCAACTGGCACCAGGCCGGTTGCTCCTCCCAACTGAGTGCCGGATCGACGCCGTAGAGTGTTTTCTCGCGCGTTTCGCAGTGCCCCCGGCGGGTCACTTCACTTACCTGCAGGTGGAAACGGTCCCAGGTGCGTTCGACTGTGGCCAGAAGCCTGCCCTGGCCATCGGTCTGTTCTTCCACCATCTGGTATTGATAGTCGCTGTTGACCTGGTAGAGGTTGTCCCGCCCGCTATGCCATTCGAACGCCTGGTCGCTGCCATAGCCCAGGTGGTTGTGATCGCCGATCCACTGGTAGCTGCGTTGGAGCTCACTGCCCGGGCCAGCACTGGTATGGGTCCATCCCATGACGCGGGGCAGGAATGCCAGGGGGCCGCCTTCGGGCATGCGCAGGCCTTCACTGTCCTGGGACCAGTGGACGATGTCGCGGGCACCGAGAGGGCCGATAAAGCGACGTGGCAAGAGGAGCTGCGCCTGCCCCGGCACATTCAGGGCGTCGTACTCGATTTCGAATGGCTGGTCGATGTCGGGGAGGTACAGCTGGCTCAAGCGCTCATTGCTCAGCAGCGCCCTCAGAGTAGCGGCGTGGGCCGTTTGTGGATTGAGCACGAAACGCAGTTCACTGGCTTCGGTTTCCAGGGCCAGCAATGTACGGGTTTCATCGCGGATCCTGGCCAGCGTCGATATACCGTCGGCGAAGGGCATCCAGTCGAAATACAGGCGGCGCCCTTCGGGTGAGCGCATCTCCTCAAGCAAGTAGCGGGTGCTGTCGTCCTGTTGGCGAAGAATCTCGCTTTCGCCGGTTTGCTTGTCGACCCGAAAATTGCCATCGGCTTGACGCGTGACTGTGAAGGTTGGCAGTTTCTGATCGAAAAATGCCAGCCGGCCATCACTGCACGGGTCGGAGTTGATCAGATCAATGGCGAACTGCTCACCTGAAGACAGGCTCAGACGCGGGTTATCCTGATCAAGGTTGATTTCCGATAGCCCCAGGCTCCAGCCCAGGCCATAGCCACGGTTACAGGAAGAGGCCAGGGTGCTGAAAGCCAGTGTCACGCTCAGCGTTGGCCCGCACAGCTGGTTGGCGGGAGGCACGGGCAGGGCAATGGCCAAGCAGAACTGGCCTGTTCGGTTGTCGACAGCGGTCTTGAAGCAATCAAGAAAGTTGCCGGCTTGGGAGTGTAGTGGAGCGTCACGCATGATCAGGCTCTCGTCATCGAAGTGAAGAGGCCCAATTCAAGGACACGTGGCGAGCTGGCTGGCGCTAGATAAGTCTTTGAGAGGCGAGATGCGTGGCGTTGAAAAAAGCCCCGACAGAAGCTGTACGGGGCTCTTGTAGCACGCGACCTGCGAGCAGCTGATCAGCCGACCAGCGGATCACCGACATGCAGGATCTTCATGCCGTTGGTGCCGCCGATGGTGTGGTAGCTGTCACCTTTGGTCAGGATCACCCAGTCACCCTGTTGCACCAGGCCACGCTTGAGCAGCTCGTCGACTGCCGCCTGGCTTACCTTGTCGGCCGGCAGCGAGGCCGGGTCGAAGGCGATCGGGTACACGCCGCGGAACATCGAGACGCGAGCCTGGGTCGCGCGGTGCGGCGACAGGGCGAAAATCGGCACGTGCGAACGCAGGCGCGACATGATCAGCGGGGTGTAGCCGCTTTCAGTCAGGGCGATGATCGCCTTCACGCCCGGGAAGTGGTTGGCGGTGTACATGGCCGCCAGGGCGATGCTTTCGTCGCAACGTTCGAAGGTGGTGTGCAGGCGGTGGCTGGACTTCTGGTTGGTCGGGTGCTTTTCGGCACCTTGGCAAATCCGCGCCATGGCCTGTACGGCTTCGATCGGGTAGGAACCGGCAGCACTTTCGGCCGACAGCATCACCGCATCGGTGTTGTCCAGCACGGCGTTGGCCACGTCGGACACTTCAGCGCGGGTCGGCATCGGGTTCTGGATCATCGACTCCATCATCTGGGTCGCCACGATCACCGCCTTGTTGTTGCGGCGGGCGTGCTGGATGATCTTTTTCTGGATGCCGATCAGCTCGGCGTCGCCGATTTCCACACCCAGGTCGCCACGGGCAACCATCACCGCGTCGGAGGCGGCGATCAGCTTGTCGAGGGTCTCGTCGTCGGCAACTGCTTCGGCCCGTTCGATCTTGGCCACCAGCCAGGCGCTGCCGCCGGCCTCGTCACGTAGCTTGCGTGCGTATTCCATGTCGCTGGCGTCACGCGGGAAGGAAACGGCCAGGTAGTCCAGGTCCATTTCCGCGGCCAGCTTGATGTCGGCCTTGTCTTTTTCGGTCAGGGCCGGCGCGGTCAGGCCGCCACCTTTGCGGTTGATGCCTTTGTGGTCCGACAGCGGGCCACCGATGATCACCACGCAGTGCAGGGCGTCTGCAGTGGCGGTTTCGACGCGCATGACCACACGGCCATCGTCGAGCAGCAGTTCGTCACCGACGCCGCAGTCCTTGACCAGGTCGGGGTAGTCGATACCGACGATGTCCTGGTTGCCTTCGGTCAGCGGGTGGGCGGTGGAGAAGGTGAACTTGTCACCGATCTTCAATTCGATGCGCTTGTTGGCGAACTTGGCGATGCGGATCTTTGGACCCTGCAGGTCGCCCAGCAGCGCGACATGGCGGCCGTTCTTGGCGGCGATGTCACGGATCAGGCGAGCGCGGGCCTTGTGCTCGTCCGGGGTGCCGTGGGAGAAGTTCAGGCGTGCCACGTCCAGGCCGGCAAGGATCAATTGCTCGATCACTTCCGGCGAGTTGCTGGCGGGGCCAAGGGTGGCGACGATTTTGGTACGGCGGATGGTCATGCACAGACTCCTATAGTGAAGCGCAGCGAAAGGCTACTCCTGAATCTCGCTGTAGTCATTGTTCCGTTGCACTACCTGCGACCAAGACAGGGTGGCATTTGAACGGTCGGGGTATGCTTGCAAAAGCCTGTGAAGATTTGTTGGCGATGGCCGATACACAGGCATCAAAGGAGATCCCCATGCGAGCCCTGATCGTTTTAGCCCTGGCGGCCAGCGCCGTCGGCTGCACCCGCTGGTCCATGGACCACCACCTGAACAATGCCTACCGCGCCTACGACCGTGGCGACTGCGCACGGGTCATGCTGGAGCTGTCGCAGGTCGATCGCACCAGCCGTTCGCGGCCGTTCATCCACCCCGAGGTGTCGCTGCTGCGTGGCCAGTGCCTGGAGCGCCAGGCGCTGTACGTGGATGCCGCGCAGACTTATCAGTACCTGATCCAGAAATACCCGGGCAACGAGTACGCCTATCGTGCCCGGGCACGTCTGCAGACCCTTGAAAAACTCGGGCATGCCCGTAGCGGCGAAGCGGCTGTGGCCAACCCGGTGACCACCGCACCTTGGCGATAACACCAAGGTGTGGTTTATTTCACGGGATTTGCTGCGCGCCCTGCGCTAATCTGTAACTCAGCTGTTACAACAACCGCCAGTACCTTGTATTCCTGGCACCAGGTACGGAATACACACGCGATCATGTTCAACAAGCGCCACATCGAGCGTCATCAGCTGCCTTGTATCCTCAAGGTATTCAACCGTTTTACCGGTCAGGAGATCGGCCAGCTGGGTAATGCCTCCGAGGATGGGCTGATGGTCATCAGCCAGCTGCCTGTGCTGGTAGGGCCCGATTACGAACTGCAATTGCGCTTGCCGCTGGTTGGCGGCGGGCATCAGTTCGTCAACCTGACCGCCAGTTGCCTGTGGTGCCGCGAAGACCAGACGCCAGGCCACTACGATTCCGGCTTCATGCTGTTGCAGGCGCCTCGCGAATTCGACGAGTTCGTGCGCTCACTGCGTGATTATTTCAGTTTCCTGCCTGCCAACGCTTCTGTCTGAGGCTGCGCTAGAATCGGGTCGACCTTGATACAGGACGACCCCGTGACCTCAAGCATTTTCTGGCACGACTACGAAACCACCGGCATCAACCCGCGTTGCGACCGGCCGCTGCAGGTGGCCGGCGTGCGCACCGATTTCGACCTTAACGAAATCGATGAGCCGATCAGCCTTTATTGCCGGCCTTCCGATGACATCCTGCCACACCCGGCGGCTTGCCTGGTGACTGGCATTACCCCGCAGTTGCTGGCCGAGCAAGGCCTGTGCGAGGCCGAGTTCATGACCCGGGTGCATGCGCAACTGGCACACCCGGGCACCTGTGGTGCTGGCTACAACACCCTGCGTTTTGACGATGAAGTGACCCGCTACAGTTTGTACCGAAACTTTTTCGACCCCTATGCCCGGGAGTGGCAGGGCGGCAACAGCCGCTGGGACCTGATCGATATCGTGCGAACCGCCTACGCGTTGCGCCCTGACGGTATTCAATGGCCGCAACAGGATGGGCGCACCAGCCTGCGCCTGGAACTGTTGAGCAAAGCCAATGGCATTGACCATGGGCATGCCCACGAAGCGCTTTCCGACGTGCGGGCAACCATTGCGCTGGCCCGTCTGATTCGGCAGAAACAACCCAAGTTGTATGAGTGGCTCTTCCAGTTGCGCAGCAAGCATAAAGTGATGGAGCAGATCCGTTTGTTGCAGCCACTGGTGCACATATCCGGGCGCTTTTCGGCGGCGCGTAATTACCTGGGTGTCGTACTGCCATTAGCGTGGCACCCACGTAATCGCAATGCGCTGATCGTCTGCGACTTGCATCAGGAACCCCTACCGTTACTAAGGGAAAGTGCCGAGGTTCTACGCCAGCGCTTGTATACCCGTCATGAAGCACTGGCCGAGGGTGAATTACCGGTGCCGCTCAAACTGGTACAGATCAATCGCTGCCCGGTACTGGCGCCACTGTCGGTATTGCGCCCGGCCGACCAACAACGATTAGGCCTGGACTTGACGTTGTTACAATTGCGCGGCGAACAGTTGGCTAATCAACAGGCGCAATGGCAAGACAAGCTGGCGCACATCTACGGCAAGGAAGACTTCACCCCGACAGAAGACCCGGAACAACAGTTGTATGACGGTTTTGTAGGGGACCGAGACCGCCGCTTATGTGAGCAAGTGCGTATGCTGGAACCCGCGCAGTTGGGCCGTGGGCAGTGGATGTTCGATGACCCGCGTTTACCGGAATTGCTGTTCCGCTATCGGGCGCGCAACTTCCCCGAAACCTTGACCAGCGAAGAGCGTCAGCGCTGGTATGGCTTTTGTCAGCAGCGCCTGAGCGACCCGCAGTGGGGGGCGCCCAATACGCTGGGCGACTTCGAACAGGCGCGTCAAAAAGCCTGGGAAGGCGCTGACGAGGCTGGGCGGCGTGTGCTGGAAGCTTGGCAACTGCACGCCCGGCAACTGCAGGAACAATTTGCAATTGGCTGACAGCGGGGCAACAAAAACGCCGGCAATGTGCCGGCGTTTTTGTTGCGACAAGCAAAAGGCAAATGCGGACAATCAGTCCAGCAGGGTTGCCCAGCTCTCAACCACATCACCACCCCAAGTGGCTTTCCACTCTTTCAGGGTTTTGTGGTTGCCGCCTTTGGTTTCGATGACTTCACCGTTGTGCGGGTTTTTGTATTGCTTGACCTTGCGCGCACGTTTGGTGGCAGTAGTCTTGACCGCACCGCGAGGTGCCTTGCTCAGTTTCGATTCTGGGTCGAGCAGGGCAATCACGTCGCGCAACGACTTGGAGTACTCGCCCATCAGAGTGCGCAGTTTGCCTTCGAACTCCAGTTCTTTTTTGAGCTTGTCATCCTGCGACAGGTTGGCCAGGCGGGCCTGAAGTTCCTTGATGGCTTCTTCGGTAGCGCGGTACTCGTTGATCAGGGACATGGAGTGTTCCTTAATGCGTGTTCAGAAATGTGTGGAGCAATAATAGACAGGCGATAGTCGCAAGTAAACATGATATTGGGCGATTAACTGTTAATTAAGCTGTGACAATATTTCTCTACGTGAACAAAAATTTACTTAAAAACCCTGTTTTTCCACGTGTCTGTCAGGCAATGCCTGCGCTGTGTATGGCGACCGGCATACGCCATCGTGGCTGCGATCAATACTGCGTTTTTTCTGGCGTGCCGCTAGAATAGGCGCCTTTGCGAAGTTCTGGAGTCTCATTCATGCGCACCTATCGTCTGGTGATCGCCTGCCCCGACCGTGTCGGCATCGTGGCGAAAGTCAGTAATTTCCTGGCCTTGTACAATGGCTGGATCAACGAAGCCAGTCACCACTCTGACGAGCAGAGCGGTTGGTTCTTCATGCGCCATGAGATCCGCGCCGAATCCCTGCCGTTCGGTATCGAAGCCTTCCGCGAGGCGTTTGCGCCGATCGCCGAAGAGTTCTCCATGACCTGGCGCATTACCGACTCGGCGCAGAAAAAGCGTGTGGTTCTGATGGCCAGCCGAGAGTCGCACTGCCTGGCCGACCTGCTGCACCGCTGGCACACTGATGAACTGGACTGCGAGATCCCTTGCGTGATTTCCAACCACGACGACCTGCGCAGCATGGTCGAGTGGCACGGCATTCCTTTCTTCCACGTGCCGGTTGACCCCAAGGACAAGGCCCCGGCCTTTGCCGAAGTGTCGCGCCTGGTTCAGGAGCACGCCGCCGATGTGGTGGTGCTGGCCCGTTACATGCAAATCCTGCCGCCGCAACTGTGCCGGGACTTTGCTGAAAAAGTGATCAACATCCACCACAGCTTCCTGCCGTCGTTCGTCGGTGCCAAGCCTTACCACCAAGCCGCCCTGCGTGGCGTGAAACTGATCGGCGCGACCTGCCACTACGTCACCGAAGAACTGGACGCCGGCCCGATCATCGAGCAGGACGTGGTGCGTGTCAGCCATGCCGACAGCATCGAGGACATGGTCCGCTTTGGCCGTGATGTAGAGAAGATGGTGCTGGCCCGCGGCCTGCGTTATCACCTGGAAGACCGGGTGCTGGTGCATGGCAACAAGACTGTCGTTTTCGATTGATGATGCAGGGGCGCAAAGCGCCCCTGCAATCTTGAAAGGAACACTGATGGCCACACAACGCAACACCCCCAATGCCTCACCACCTCCCACTCTCGGCGAAGGTTGCCTGGCCCGCTACGACCCCGAAGCCCTGGATGATACTGACGGCACCGACTTCCCCGGCGCTGCCGAACTCTGGCAACAGCTCAACCCGCCTGACGCCGCCAGCGCTCCAGCAACGGACGCGCCAGCAGGCACACGAACACCGGCCCACCCGCCAGCAGATAAAAGTAGTAGGTAACCGCCCGCCATATCAGGATGGCCGCGGCGGCGGTAGAGCCGCCCACCCATGGCGTCAGCAGGCTGGCCGAGGTCAGCTCGGCGGCACCGGCGCCGCCTGGCAGCAGGCTGAGCTGGCCGGCGCTGAGCGACAGCATCTGCACCAGAAAACTGGGGATCCAGGCCAGGTCCACCCCCAATCCCCTCAAGACAAGGTACAACACGCTGTAGCGCAGACCCCAGTGTGCACAGGTCAAGGTGAACACCAGGCTCAGTGTGCGCTTGGGCAGCTGCCAGGTTTGCGTCAGCGCTTGCACGAAGTGCAACAGCTTGCGCGCCCAGCGACGTTTGCGCTGCTGGCTCATGCCCAGGCGCCGCAGCAGCCTGCCGTTCAAGCGCATGACCTGACGGCGATAGCGTAGTAGCCCGACCACCCCGGCCAGTGCTGTGCACAGTAGCAGCGCACTGCCCAACAACATGCTTTCCTGGCTGCGGCCCAGGCTGTGGAACAGCGCGTAGCCAGCTATTGCCAGCATGGCGCAGAAGAAGAACACCAGATCGTTCAACTGGTCCATGGCGAATACAGCGCCGCTGCGTGCCGCGCTGATGCGGTCACGTGCCAGGAGGGCCATCAGGGTCAAGGGCCCGCCGCTGCCACCGGGGGTGGTGCAGATGGCAAATTCGGTGGCCATTATCACGCCCAGGCTACGCAGGGGCCCAAGCCTGGCTCCCTGCTGGCCGAGCAACAGGCGCAAGCGAATGGCGTTGATGGCCCAGCACAGCAGAATCATGCCCAGCAGGGTGAGCATCAGCACAGGATCGAAGCGTTGTAGCCTCGGCAGCAGCTCGCTGCCACCGAGCAGGATCGGCACGAGCACCGCCGCCAGCAGTGTCAGGCCCAGCCAGGCCAGGCGGTTCATGCGCTTGCCTTGCGGTCCAGCCAGGCCGACTTGGTCAGGGGCTCGCGGCCTTGAGCCAGCAAGCTGCGCAAGGTGTTCAGCCAGTAGTCCCGGGATGAACGGTGGCGCATGTCCACCGGGTGCAGGCCCAGGCGCAGGGTCTCGGCATTGCGCCACCGGTGGCATTGCCAGTCGCACAGCACCCTGGAAAGCCCTCGGCGCCACGCGCTGCGGGCACTCCACACCAGCCCCGGGGCTTCGATCGCGGTGAAGTCCGGCAAGCGGTACAGGTGCTGCGGCGTGCTGGTGTAGCGCAGGGGAAGGCGGCGCAGGGCCTGGCGGGTGCCTTCGCTCATCAGCCAGGCCGGCGCTACAAAGCCTGCTACAGGCCAGCCTTGCTGGTGGAACAGTGCCAGGCCGCGCTCCAGCCGTTGCAGGGCCTGCTGCTGGTCCAGGCCGTAGAATTCACCTTCGTGGGTGTAGATACGGCGCATGAAGTAGTCGCCGGGTGTGCGGGGCGGTGGGCTGTTGTCGGCATGGTAGTAGCCGTGCAAGGCCAGTTCATCGCCCTGGGCCAGGCGCCGGTCAAGGAGGCGGCAGAAGGTGGGCGAACGCAGCAGCAGGTTGCGCTGGTGAAAGTCTGGCACCACAAGCCAGGTCATGGGGACGCCGCCGAGGGTGTCGACGGCTTCGACGAAGGGTTGATAGTCTGGCCAGGTCTCGGGCGCGACGTCATGCAGCACCAGCATCAGGCTGCGCGACGCCGGCCATGCCTCAGCCATGGGCGCGCACCTGCAGTGGGTGGCCGAGCACCGCGTGGTAGTGCTGCAGGAGGCCGCACACCACGTTGTCCCATGAATAATGCTGCTCCACATGGCGGCGCGCCTGCGCCCCGAGTATACGTACGCCGGCCTCGAACGCCTCGCGCACGGCTGCCGCCATGGCGTGGCCATCATTGGCGCGGCACAGGCGGCCGCACTGTTCGTTGACGATTTCACTGAAGGCACCGGCGCGTACAGCCACCACCGGGATGGCGCTGGCCATCGCTTCAAGAATGACCAGGCCAAAGGTTTCCTGGTCCCCGGCGTGCACCAGCAAGTCGGCGCTGGCCAGCAGCCGGGCAACTTCCGGCGCGGGGCAGAAGTGGTCGATCACGCTGACGTTGCGCGGCACATTGGCCGGCATGTTCGAACCCACCAGCAGCAGGTGGTAGGGGCTACCCAGCTGCTGCATGCAGTCGAGCAGCACTGGCAGGTTCTTTTCCCGCGAGCCGCGGCCGGCATAGATCAGCAGGCGGCTGGTGTCAGCGATGCCCAGTTGCGCGCGCAGGTGCGGGTCGCGCTGGTCTGGGTTGAAGGTGGCCAGGTCCACCCCCAGGCGCTGCACATGCACATCGCGTACACCCAGGCGGCGCAGTTTGTCGGCCATGACCTGGCTGGGCGCCAGCACCCGGTCGAAATTGCCGTACAGCTTGCTGACGTAGGCCTCGACATTGGGCGTGAACCAGTTGCCCATGCGGTTGCTGACCAACAACGGCAGGTCTGAATGATAGAAGCCGATCACTGGCACATCGAGTTGACGCCGGGCCTCCAGCGCAGCCCAGGCGGTCAGATAGGGGTCGCCGACCTCGATCAGGTCGGGCTTGAGCCGTCGCAGTTCATTGCACCAGGGGGCCAGGCGCACCGGGAAGCGGTAACCCTTGCCGAATGGCAGAGGCGGGGCGGGCACCTGATAGATGCCATCGGCGTGCTGTGCACTGGCACCGGGTATCAGCAGGCTGTGGCGTACGCCGTGAATGGCGTCGAGGCGGCGGTGTTTGGCATCAAGATAGGTTCGTACGCCGCCGCTGGCCGGGGCATAGAACATGGTGATGTCGGCGATGTGCACGATCAGCATCCCTCCAGGATCATCTTCGGGCTTGTCATCCGGCGATGACGCGCCTACAGGTTGACCTGTGTGAAGGATAGTTTGTTCGATCGGGGTTTGGCGGCCCAGGGCTGAGGGGGGTGTTGGTTTCTTTGTGGGCACGCCCGCTGCCGCAGAGACTGCACAGACCTTGAGGTTTGTGTCAGTCGTTGCGGGAGCGGGCGTGCCCGCGAAACAGTGTCTTTAGATGCGGAAACTGCCCACCAGGTGCTTCAGGCGGCCGGCCTGCTGCTCAAGGTCCGAGCAGGCGCGCAAGGTGGCTTGCAGGTTCTCCACGCCTTCCTGGTTGAGCATGTTGATCTCGTTGATGTCCATGTTGATCGCCTCGACCACGGCGGTCTGCTCTTCGGTGGCGGTGGCCACCGACTGGTTCATGCCGTCGATCTCGCTGATGCGTACGGTAACGCTGTCCAGCCGCTCACCGGCCTGGTTGGCGATCTGCACACTGTCCTGGCTGTGGCGCTGGCTTTGGTCCATGGTCTCGACCGACGCGCGGGCGCCCACCTGCAGCTCTTCGATCATGGTCTGCACTTGCTGCGCCGATTCCTGGGTACGGTGCGCCAGGTTGCGCACTTCATCGGCCACCACGGCAAAACCACGGCCGGCTTCACCGGCGCGGGCCGCTTCGATGGCGGCGTTCAGCGCCAGCAGGTTGGTTTGCTGGGAAATGCTGGTGATCACTTCGAGGATCTGGCCAATGTTGACGGTCTTGTTGTTCAGCGTCTCGATGTGACCGCTGGAGCTGACGATCAGGTCGGACAGGCGGTTCATTGCCGCAATGTTGCGCTCGACCACCTGTTGACCCTCTTCGGCCAGCAAGCGAGCCGAGCTGGCGTGCTGCGACGCCTGAGCAGCGTTGCCGGCGATTTCCTGGGCGGCGGCGCCCAGTTCGTTGATGGCGGCGGCCACGCTGTTGGTACGGTTGGACTGTTCGTCAGAATTGGTCATCGACGAGTTCGAGGCGCTGATGACACGCAGGGCCACTTCGTTGACCTGCTCGGTGGCCGAGGACACTTCGGCGATGGAGCTGTGAATACGCTCGACGAAACGGTTGAAGGCGGTGCCCAGGATGCCGAACTCGTCGTGGTTGTGAATGCGCAGGCGTTTGGTCAGGTCGCCTTCACCCTCGGCGATGTCTTCCATGGCGCGGGTCATGGTATGCAGCGGCTGCATCAGCACGCTGATCAGCAGGCCAAGCAGGCCGATGATGATCACCACCGCCACCACCGTGGCGATCACCGCCGAGGTGCGGAAAGTGCTCAGCATCGAGAAGGCCTTGTCCTTGTCCACTGACAGGCCGATGTACCAGTTGGCCGAAGGCAGGCCGGTGATCGGGGTGAAGGTCAGCAGGCGGGTCTTGCCTTCGCTCTGCACTTCGGTCAGCTCACCGGTCAGCTTTGGCGTGTGCTGCGGGAACAGGTCCGACAGCGACTTCATCACCAGGTCTTGGTCAGGGTGCACCAGGATCTTGCCCTGGTCGTTCACCAGGAAGGCGTAGCCCATGCCGCCGAAGTTCAGCGAGTTGATGATCTGCACCAGGCCGTCCAGGGCCAGGTCGCCCCCGACCACGCCGACACTGCTGGAAACCTTGCTGAGGATGCCAATGACCATCTTGTTGGTGGTCATGTCGATGTACGGTTCGGTCAGTGTCGCGCCGGTGGCGTTCATGCCGTCCTTGTACCAGGGGCGGGTGCGCGGGTCGTAGCCATCGGGCATTTTTGCGTCCGGGCGCACGCTGAAGCCGCCGTCCACCTTGCCCAGGTAAACGGTGAGGAAGCTGGAAATCAACGCATTCTGGCCCATCAGGGTTTCGGCGTTGGTTGGGTTTTGGGCAATGTTCTGTGCCAGGTTTTCCACCAGCTTAATACGGCCATCGAACAGGTTGCGGATGTTGGTCGAAGTGGAGGCGCCCATTTCAGCGAGATAGTTTTCCAGGTCCGCGCGGATCGCATTACGCTGGAGGTAATCGTTGTAGAGCGTGAACAGGCTGAAGGCGAGTATCACGATCAATGATGCTGCCAAAAGAATCTTGTGGCTGAAACGAAGGCTTTTGTTCATGGCGTAATCGGTTCCGCTAAGGTGTTATATCAGGCGTTCGCACGGGTGGAGCCGCAAAGCAGTGCAACATCCCGAAAAGTCCCTTTTCGGTTGTTCCTCTCTAATTAAGGCGAATATCACCCAAAGGTATCGGCCGAATTAAGGCAAAGCTTGAGCAGAGGATTGCAGAGATGTCGGAAACTTCGACCATAGTTGTGGGTGCTGGACCAGATGGCCAGCCAGTCGGGCAAGCGATGCGGCTGGCCAACCGCCATGGCCTGGTGGCGGGCGCGACGGGTACTGGCAAGACCGTGACCTTGCAGCACCTGGCAGAAGCGTTCAGTGACGCAGGGGTGGCCGTATTCGCGGCCGATGTCAAAGGTGACCTGTGTGGGCTGGGGGCTGCCGGCGCGCCGCAGGGCAAGGTGGCCGAACGCATCGCCGGCATGCCGTGGCTGGGGCACACGCCTCAGGCCTACCCGGTTAGCCTCTGGGACATCGCCGGGCAGTCCGGCCACCCGCTGCGCACTACCCTCAGTGAAATGGGGCCGTTGCTGCTGGGCAACCTGCTGGAACTGACCGACAGTCAGCAGGCGGCGCTGTATGCAGCTTTCAAGGTGGCCGACCGTGAGGGCCTGTTGCTGCTGGACCTCAAGGACCTCAAGGCGCTGCTCGCGCACCTGAAGGACAACCCACAATTGCTGGGGGAAGACAGTGCGCTGATGACCACGGCCTCGACCCAGGCGCTGTTGCGGCGCCTGGCGACCTTGGAGCAGCAGGGCGCCGAGGCGCTGTTCGGCGAGCCGGCATTGCAGCTCGAGGACCTGCTGCGGCCAGATTTGGATGGCCGTGGGCGCATCCACCTGCTCGACGCCAGCCGGCTGGTGCATGAGGCGCCCAAGGTGTACGCGACTTTCCTGCTGTGGCTGCTGGCCGAGCTGTTCGAGCAGTTGCCCGAGCGTGGAGATGCCGACAAGCCGGTGCTGGCCTTGTTCTTCGATGAAGCGCACTTGCTGTTCAACGGTACGCCAAAAGCGTTGCAGGACCGCCTGGAGCAGGTGGTGCGGCTGATCCGCTCCAAGGGTGTGGGGGTGTATTTCGTCACCCAGTCACCGGGTGACTTGCCGGATGCGGTGCTGGCCCAGTTGGGTTTGCGCATACAGCATGGCTTGCGGGCGTTTACCGCCAAGGAGCAGAAGTCGCTGAGGGCGGTGGCCGATGGCTTTCGCCCGAACCCGGCATTCGACACCCTGGCGGTGCTGACCGAGCTGGGGATTGGCGAGGCGTTGGTGGGTACCTTGGAGGAAAAGGGCACGCCTGCCATGGTGCAGCGGGTGCTGATTGCGCCGCCGCAGTCGCGTATCGGGCCACTGAGTGCGGCCGAGCGAGCTGCGCTGATTGCTGCTTCGCCGCTGGTGGGGCGCTATGACAAACCGGTGGACCGTGAGTCGGCCTATGAGAGGCTGACCCAGCGCAAGGGCGAGGCGTTGGAGCCGGCGCCGCAACCGAAGGTGGACGAGGAGAGCTTTGCCGACAAGGCCGGCGACTTCTTGCAAAGTGCGGCGGGGCAGGCGATCAAGTCGGCAGTGCGCCAGGCGGCCAATCAGTTGGGGCGACAGCTGGTGCGAGGGCTGATGGGATCGTTGCTGGGGGGCAAGAAAAGGTAGTTTGCCTGTACCGGCCCTATCGCCGGTACAGGAATGACTCCTGTGAAAAAGGCGCCCATGAGGCGCCTTTTTCTATTGCGGTGTCACTCAGCCAATGGCTTTGGATGCCAGCCAGAACAGGCCGGCGGCCAGGCCCATCGAAGCCGGCAGGGTCAGGACCCAGGCCAGCAGGATGGTCTTCACCGTGCCGCCTTGCAGGCCGCTCTTGTTGGCAACCATGGTGCCGGCTACACCGGACGACAGCACGTGTGTGGTCGATACCGGCAGGGCGAACACGTTGGCCATGCCGATGGCGCAGGCGGCAGTGATTTGTGCCGACATGCCTTGGGCATAGGTCATCCCCTGCTTGCCGATTTTTTCGCCAACGGTGAGTACCACACGCTTCCAGCCAACCATGGTGCCCAGGCCCAGGGCCAGGGCGACGGCCACGATCACCCAGAATGGTGCGTATTCGGTAGTGGCGGTCAGGTCTTTGCGGAGTTTTTCCAGGTCGGCCTTTTCACGGGCCTCGAGGCCCGGCAGCTTGCCGACCTTTTTCGCGGTGTCATCCAGGCACAGCAGGTAGCGGCGCACTTCAACACGTTTGTCGGCATCCAGGCTGTGGTAGTCGGTCACGCCCTGAAGCGAAGACTGCAGCGCGGCGATGGTCGGCTCGGTCTGCTGCGGGTTGCAGCTGAACTTCTCCGGCAGGTCGCTGGACTTGGCCTTGCCCAGTGCCAGGAATTCGCCCAGGGTGGCGGCGTTGCGCTGGTAGAACTGGCTCATGTGCAGGGTAGCGTCGCGGGTACGCTCGATCTGGTAGGTGGTGCTGTTCAGGTCGAGGACGAACTTGGCCGGGACAATACCGATCAGCACCAGCATGATCAGGCCGATGCCTTTCTGGCCGTCGTTGGAGCCGTGCACGAAGCTCACGCCCATGGCCGAAACCACCAGTACCATGCGGTTCCAGAATGGCGGGTGCTTCTTGTCGTCGAGTTTGCGACGCTGGTCGGGGGTTTTGTGCATCTTCGACAGCGGGCGCCACCACTTCAGGCCGATCAGCACCAGGGCCGCCACGGCAAAGCCGGCCATTGGCGAAACCACCAGCGACATGGCGATGTCGATCGCCTTCTGCCAGTTGACGCCATCACCCAACGGAATGTCGTTGATAAGGGCGTTGGCCAGGCCGACACCGAGAATGGAGCCGATCAGCGTGTGCGAACTCGAGGCCGGGATGCCAAAGTACCAGGTACCCAGGTTCCAGGTGATGGCGGCAGCCAGCAGCGAGAAGACCATGGCCAGGCCGTGTCCGGTGTTCACATTGATCAGCAGTTCTACCGGCAGAAGGTGCACGATGGCATAGGCCACCCCCACACCGCCGAGCAGAACGCCAAGGAAGTTGAACACACCGGAGAAGAACACGGCGAGGTGCGGCGGCATGGCTTTGGTGTAGATGACTGTAGCTACCGCATTGGCGGTGTCATGAAAGCCATTGATGAACTCGAAGGCGAGTACGAAGGTCAAGGCGAGCAGCAGGCTCACCAACACCCAGGCATCCAGTCCGCTGAATAAATCGATCATGAAGGTTGTCTGGCGGGTATAGGGGGGCGGGATTATGCCAGAAAACCTTGGCAATCGATGCACCTGCTACAGACCGATGGCAATCTTCATGGCGTGAGCATGGGATGCGCACTGGGGCAATCAGGCAGGAAAATGTCTGCTAAAAAGCGCAAAGCCTGGCGAAATCAGGCAAAAAAGCGAAGAAATGGCCGTTTCGCCATCATTCAAACGGTCGTATGAAATTTGTGAAAATCCATTTCATCTTCGGTCAGGCGGTAAAGATCGACCTCGCCCGGGCTGGCCGGGCGATGACGCGCTGGCATGGTCCCGGGTCAGGGATTGTCGCTGCGCAGTTCCTTTTCAATGCGTTCAAGTTCCTGGTTGAACGCCTGGTCGCGCACGCTGGCACGTTTGCGCCAGGGTTTGCGTTCCGGATCCGGTTGTGCGGCGTAAGTGGTGACTTCACCACCGTAAACATCCTTGTAACGTTCAGCCTGGCGCTCGAGTTCTGCGCGCAGTTCATCTTTCGTCACATGCAGTACCTGAATTAAGTGTGATGACGTTTGTTATGCGATGTGCAGCGTGCACATGCCTGGCTGGCCGCAACGGCTAGATACAGCGGAATAAGCCGCTGCCATGCTAGCGCCCGGGCCTGCGCAATGATTATAGCAACCGATAATTCGCCGAACATCGTTATTTACCGAACCCTGACAGCACCTGACGCAACGAGTGGCAGGGGCGGAAACAGTTCGGACGCTTCGTACAAGTTTGAAAGGCATGACGGATAAAAGTTCGCCGCAATGCCAGGGCGACGCCAGAATGAAAAACGGCCTCGCCAAGAGGCGAGGCCGTTGCCTGGGGACTTCTACGGTGGGTACCTGACCAGTCTCTCCAAAGAAGCCACAAGTGGCATGAGAAAGGTATAAGCAAACGTGTCAGCGGTCAATTGCGATTATCGGCCGTTTGTTCGATAATCGAACGAGTGGGCGTTTTTTTTTGAGGTGTGCGATGAGTGACGAAACCCTGGTCAATGATTCGGTCAATCCAGAGCCGGCGCGACCCCCATCGGCCGCCATGGCCCCGCCGATCGTGGCTTCACCGGCCAAGCGCATCCAGGCGTTTACCGGCGATCCAGACTTCATGACCTCCCTGGCACGTGGCCTGGCCGTGATCCAGGCCTTTCAGGAACGCAAGCGCCACCTGACCATCGCCCAGATCAGCCACCGCACCGAAATCCCCCGAGCCGCGGTGCGCCGTTGCCTGCACACACTGATCAAGCTGGGTTACGCCACCTCCGACGGGCGTACCTATTCGCTGCTGCCCAAAGTGCTGACGCTGGGGCACGCCTACCTGTCGTCTACGCCACTGGCGATCTCTGCCCAGCCTTATCTCGACCGTATCAGTGACCAATTGCACGAAGCCGCCAACATGGCCACCCTTGAAGGCGACGACATTCTTTATATAGCCCGTTCGGCCACGGTGGAGCGGCTGATATCGGTCGACCTGTCGGTGGGCGGGCGCCTGCCGGCCTACTGCACATCCATGGGGCGCATCCTGCTGGCGGCCATGGACGACACCAGCCTGCGTGAATACCTGGAGCGTGCCGACCTGAAGGCGCGTACCAGCCGTACCTTGCATGACCCCGAGTCACTGTTCGCCTGCATCCAGCAGGTACGCGCCCAAGGCTGGTGCGTGGTGGACCAGGAGCTGGAGCAGGGGCTGCGTTCGATTGCCGTGCCGATCTACGATGCATCGGGGCAAGTGTTGGCGGCGTTGAACGTGAGCACCCATGTGGGGCGGGTGACACGCAGTGAGCTGGAACAGCGCTTCCTGCCGATCCTGCTGGCGGCCAGCCGGGACCTTTGCCATCAGTTGTTTGGCTGAGATTGAAGGGGGCCGCGGAGCGCCCCCCTTTGACATTTAGAACAGGCAAAACGGTTTCTTGTGCGATAAACGCACAGTGTCGCTCCGGGCGAATTGCGCCACCGCCGCCCGCTGATTAATGTCTCTCGCAACGGTCGGCCATGCCGACCGAACAAAAAATACAAGAGGCACTTACCATGAATACTGTCCACTTGCTGCTGCGGCCGCACCCGCACGCAGTACCCTTGTATCCAGGCTGACGCAGGCCATATTCCCCCAATCATCGTCCTCTGTGCCGGTTGCCCGTGTGCAGTGGTCTGGCTGTGCCCAACATTCTGGACAACAACAATGAACCAAGCGCAAAACAACGTCGGCAAAAGCCTCGACGTTCAGTCGTTCATCAATCAGCAGCCGCTTTCCCGCTACCAGTGGCGGGTCGTGTTGCTGTGCTTCCTGATCGTCTTCCTCGATGGCCTGGACACTGCCGCCATGGGCTTCATCGCCCCGGCGCTGTCGCAGGAGTGGGGCATCGACCGGGCGAGCCTTGGCCCGGTGATGAGCGCCGCATTGATCGGTATGGTGTTCGGTGCCCTGGGCTCCGGGCCGTTGGCTGACCGCTTCGGCCGTAAAGGCGTGCTGGTGGGCGCGGTGCTGGTGTTTGGCGGTTTCAGCCTGGCCTCAGCCTATGCCACCAACGTCGACCAGTTGCTGGTACTGCGCTTCCTGACCGGCCTGGGTCTGGGTGCCGGTATGCCCAATGCAACCACACTGCTGTCCGAATACACCCCCGAGCGCCTCAAATCGCTGCTGGTGACCAGCATGTTCTGCGGCTTCAACCTGGGCATGGCCGGTGGTGGCTTCATTTCCGCCAAGATGATCCCGGCCTATGGCTGGCACAGCCTGCTGGTAATCGGCGGCGTGCTGCCACTGCTGCTGGCGCTGGTGTTGATGGTCTGGCTGCCGGAATCGGCGCGGTTCCTGGTGGTGCGCAACAGGGGTACCGACAAGATACGCAAGACCCTTTCGCCCATTGCGCCGCAGGTGGTGGCCGAGGCGGGCAGCTTCAGCGTGCCAGAGCAAAAGGCCGTAGCCGCCCGCAGCGTCTTTGCGCTGATCTTCTCCGGCACTTATGGCCTGGGCACCATGCTGCTGTGGCTGACCTACTTCATGGGCCTGGTGATCGTCTACCTGCTGACCAGCTGGTTGCCAACCCTGATGCGTGACAGCGGCGCGAGCATGGAGCAGGCCGCATTTATCGGCGCGCTGTTCCAGTTTGGCGGCGTGCTGAGTGCCGTGGGTGTGGGCTGGGCCATGGACCGCTACAACCCGCACAAGGTGATCGGCATTTTCTACCTGCTGGCCGGGGTGTTTGCATACGCCGTGGGGCAGAGCCTGGGCAACATCACCGTGTTGGCCACCTTGGTGCTGATTGCCGGTATGTGCGTGAACGGCGCGCAATCGGCAATGCCATCGTTGGCAGCACGCTTCTACCCGACCCAGGGCCGTGCCACGGGTGTATCGTGGATGCTGGGTATCGGCCGCTTTGGTGCAATTCTGGGGGCCTGGAGCGGCGCTACGCTGTTGGGCCTGGGCTGGAACTTCGAACAGGTACTGACGGCGTTGCTGGTGCCAGCGGCACTGGCGACCGTAGGTGTGATCGTGAAGGGGCTGGTAAGCCACGCCGACGCGACCTGAATAGCGAGGGGGCGCGTGCAGCGCTCCCAGCAGGTAGATAGGTAGCAGCGTAACAAATGGTTCGATAATCGCACGGATAGTCGATTATCGGATTGTAAGCCTACCGTCAGTCTCCTTAATCTGGGCTCATCGAAGCACCCTGACCAGTAGCCTCCACACGTACCGCCGCGGCCCATGGCCAGTGGCAGGAGAAGCCTAATGCGCGACGTATTTATCTGTGACGCCATCCGCACCCCCATCGGCCGCTTCGGCGGCGCGCTGGCGAGTGTGCGTGCCGACGACCTGGCCGCCGTGCCACTCAAAGCGCTGATCGAGCGCAACCCTGCCGTGCAGTGGGACCAGGTTGATGAAGTGTTCTTCGGCTGCGCCAACCAGGCCGGTGAAGACAACCGCAACGTGGCGCGTATGGCGCTGCTGCTGGCCGGCCTGCCGGAAAGCATCCCGGGTGTCACCCTGAACCGCCTGTGCGCGTCGGGCATGGATGCCATTGGTACCGCCTTCCGCGCTATTGCAAGCGGCGAAATGGAGCTGGTGATTGCTGGCGGTGTCGAGTCGATGTCGCGCGCACCGTTCGTCATGGGCAAGGCTGAAAGCGGCTATTCGCGCAACATGAAGCTTGAAGACACCACCATCGGCTGGCGTTTCATCAACCCTCTGATGAAGAGCCAGTACGGTGTGGACTCCATGCCGGAAACGGCCGATAACGTCGCCGACGACTACCAGGTTTCGCGCGCTGACCAGGACGCTTTCGCCCTGCGCAGCCAGCAGAAGGCTGCAGCGGCCCAGGCTGCTGGCTTCTTCGCCGAAGAGATCGTCCCGGTGCGCATTGCGCACAAGAAGGGCGAAACCATCGTGGAGCGTGACGAGCACCTGCGTCCGGAAACCACGCTGGAGGCGCTGACCAAGCTCAAGCCGGTCAATGGCCCGGACAAGACAGTCACCGCTGGCAACGCCTCGGGCGTGAACGACGGTGCTGCGGCGCTGATCCTGGCGTCGGCGGAAGCCGTGAAGAAGCACGGCCTGACCCCGCGCGCCCGCGTGCTGGGCATGGCCAGCGGCGGTGTTGCACCACGTGTGATGGGCATTGGCCCGGTGCCAGCGGTGTGTAAGCTGACCGAGCGCCTGGGGGTGGCGGTGAGTGATTTCGACGTGATCGAGCTCAACGAAGCCTTTGCCAGCCAAGGCCTGGCGGTGCTGCGTGAGCTGGGTGTGGACGACGATGCACCGCAGGTGAACCCTAATGGCGGCGCGATCGCTCTGGGGCACCCGCTGGGCATGAGCGGTGCGCGCCTGGTGCTGACTGCGCTGCATCAGCTGGAGAAAAGTGGCGGGCGCAAGGGCCTGGCGACCATGTGTGTAGGTGTCGGCCAAGGTCTGGCGCTGGCCATCGAGCGGGTTTGACCTGTACCGGCCCTATCGCGGGCAAGCCCGCTCCTACAAGGAACCACGCTCTCCCTGTAGGAGCGGGCTTGCCCGCGATAGGGCCGGTAGCTTCGACATAAGGCCAATTGCCAGCCAGATAGCGGAACGAGTGTGTTACCAGGTATGTCTAGACTTACCTAGTACCCTCCAGGAGTAAACCCGTCATGACCTCAACCTATTACACCGGCGAAGAACGCAGCAAGCGCATCTTCGCTATCGTCGGTGCCTCATCAGGCAACCTGGTGGAATGGTTCGACTTCTACGTCTACGCCTTCTGCGCAATCTACTTCGCCCCGGCTTTTTTCCCCTCCGACGACCCGACCGTGCAGTTGTTGAACACGGCCGGCGTGTTCGCCGCAGGTTTTTTGATGCGCCCCATCGGTGGCTGGATCTTCGGCCGCCTCGCTGACCGACATGGTCGCAAGAATTCGCTAATGATCTCGGTGCTGATGATGTGCTTCGGCTCTTTGATGATCGCCTGCCTGCCCACCTATGGCAGCATTGGCACCTGGGCGCCAGCGTTGCTGTTGCTGGCCCGCCTGATCCAGGGCTTGTCGGTGGGGGGGGAATACGGCACCACGGCCACTTACATGAGTGAAGTGGCCCTTCGTGGCCAGCGCGGCTTTTTTGCTTCGTTCCAGTACGTCACCCTGATTGGCGGCCAGTTGCTGGCGGTGCTGGTGGTGGTCATCCTGCAACAGCTGCTGACCGAAGACGAACTGCGGGCCTGGGGCTGGCGCATTCCGTTCGTGGTGGGGGCCATTGCCGCTCTTATCTCGCTGATGTTGCGCCGTTCGCTGCACGAAACCAGCAGCGCCGAAACCCGCAATGACAAGGATGCAGGCTCGATCGGTGGCCTGTTCCGCAACCATGCAGCGGCCTTCATTACCGTGCTTGGCTACACCGCTGGTGGCTCGCTGATCTTCTACACCTTCACCACCTACATGCAGAAGTACCTGGTCAACACCGCTGGCATGACGGCGAAAAACGCCAGCTACGTGATGACCGGCGCGCTGTTCCTGTTCATGGTGCTGCAGCCGTTCTTCGGCATGCTGTCCGACCGCATCGGCCGGCGCAATTCGATGCTGCTGTTCGGCGCCCTCGGTACCCTGTGCACTGTACCGCTGCTGATGGCGCTGAAAACCGTCACCAGCCCGTTCATGGCCTTCGTACTGATCAGCCTGGCATTGTGTATCGTCAGCTTCTACACCTCGATCAGCGGCCTGGTGAAGGCGGAGATGTTCCCGCCACAGGTGCGTGCACTGGGTGTGGGCCTGGCCTATGCAGTCGCCAACGCGGCATTCGGCGGCTCTGCCGAGTACGTGGCCCTGGGCCTGAAGACCCTGGGTATGGAAAACACTTTCTACTGGTACGTGACGGCCATGATGGCAATTGCCTTCCTGTTCAGCCTGCGCCTGCCCAAGCAGGCCGCGTACCTGCACCACGATGACTAAGGACGTGGCATGACCAACCAACTGTTCGACGCCTACTTCACCGCGCCGGCCATGCGTGAGATTTTCTCCGACCGTGGCCGCCTGCAGGGCATGCTCGATTTCGAAGCCGCACTGGCCCGTGCCGAAGCCGCTGCCGGGCTGGTCCCGCACAGCGCCGTGGCTGCCATCGAAGCGGCATGCCAGGCCGAGCGCTATGACGTTGGTGCGCTAGCCAATGCCATCGCTACCGCTGGCAACTCGGCAATCCCGCTGGTGAAGGCGTTGGGCAAGGTGATTGCCAGTGGCGTGCCCGAGGCCGAGCGCTATGTGCACTTGGGCGCCACCAGCCAGGATGCGATGGACACCGGGTTGGTCCTGCAGTTGCGCGATGCCCTCGACCTGATCGAAGCCGACCTGGGTAAACTGGCCGATACCCTGTCGCAGCAGGCCTTGAAGCATGCTGATACGCCGTTGGTAGGTCGCACCTGGTTGCAACATGCCACCCCGGTGACCCTGGGCATGAAACTGGCCGGCGTGCTGGGTGCATTGACCCGTCACCGCCACCGCCTGCGGGAACTGCGCCCGCGTTTGCTGGTGCTGCAGTTTGGCGGCGCGTCGGGCAGCCTGGCCGCCTTGGGCAGCAAGGCGATGCCGGTGGCCGAGGCCCTGGCCGAGCAGCTGAAGCTGACCCTGCCTGAACAACCCTGGCACACCCAGCGTGATCGCCTGGTGGAGTTTGCCTCGGTGCTGGGCCTGGTGGCCGGCAGCCTGGGCAAGTTCGGCCGCGATATCAGCTTGCTGATGCAAACCGAGGCGGGGGAGGTGTTCGAGCCTTCTGCGCCGGGCAAGGGCGGCTCTTCGACCATGCCGCACAAGCGCAACCCGGTGGGCGCTGCGGTGCTGATTGGTGCGGCTACCCGTGTGCCGGGGCTGGTGTCGACGCTGTTCGCTGCCATGCCCCAAGAACATGAGCGCAGCCTGGGCCTGTGGCATGCAGAATGGGAAACCCTCCCGGATATCTGCTGCCTGGTCTCCGGCGCGCTGCGCCAGGCCCAGGTCATTGCCGAGGGCATGGAAGTGGACGCAGCGCGCATGCGCCGTAACCTCGACCTGACCCAAGGGCTGGTGCTGGCAGAAGCGGTGAGTATTGTGCTTGCCCAGCGCCTGGGCCGCGACCGTGCCCACCACCTGCTCGAACAATGCTGCCAGCGCGCGGTGGCCGAGCAGCGCCACTTGCGTGCTGTGCTGGGTGACGAACCGCAGGTCAGTGCCGAGCTGTCTGCCGAAGAACTTGATCGCCTGCTCGACCCTGCCCACTACCTGGGCCAGGCCCGCGTCTGGGTGGCGCGCGCCGTATCCGAACATCAACATTTCACTGCCTGAAGGAGACTGCTGTGGCGCATTTGCAACTGGCCGATGGCGTTTTGAACTACCAGATCGATGGCCCGGAAAACGCCCCGGTGCTGGTCCTGTCCAACTCGCTGGGCACCGACCTGGGCATGTGGGACACCCAGATTCCCTTGTGGAGCCAGCACTTTCGTGTACTGCGCTACGACACCCGTGGCCACGGTGCCTCGTTGGTCACGGAAGGCCCCTACAGCATCGAGCAATTGGGTCGTGACGTGCTGGCGCTGCTTGACGGCCTGGACATTCAGAAAGCGCACTTTGTCGGCCTGTCGATGGGTGGCCTGATTGGCCAGTGGCTGGGCATCAACGCCGGCCAGCGCCTGCACAGCCTGACCCTGTGCAACACCGCCGCCAAGATCGCCAGTGACGAGGTGTGGAACCCCCGTATCGACACCGTGCTCAAGGGTGGCCAGCAGGCCATGGTTGACCTGCGCGATGGCTCTATCGCCCGCTGGTTCACCCCAGGCTTTGTCCAGGCCCAGCCTGAGCAAGCCCAGCGCATTTGCCAGATGCTGGCGCAAACCAGCCCGCAAGGTTATGCCGCCAACTGCGCAGCGGTGCGTGATGCCGATTACCGTGAACAACTGGGCCGCATCCAGGTGCCCGCGCTGATCGTTGCCGGTACACAAGACGTGGTCACCACCCCTGAGCATGGCCGCTTCATGCAGGCCGGTATCCAAGGTGCCGAGTACGTAGACTTCCCGGCAGCGCACCTGTCCAACGTCGAAATCGGGGAGGCGTTCAGCCGCCGTGTGCTCGACTTCCTGCTGGCTCACTGAGGAAAACGCCATGGATGAGAAACAACGTTACGACGCCGGCATGCAAGTGCGCCGTGCGGTGCTTGGCGATGCCCACGTGGACCGCAGCCTGGAAAAGCTCAATGACTTCAATGGCGAGTTCCAGGAGATGATCACCCGCCACGCCTGGGGTGATATCTGGACCCGCCCGGGCCTGCCCCGTCACACCCGCAGCCTGATCACCATTGCCATGCTGATCGGCATGAACCGTAACGATGAGCTGAAACTGCACCTGCGCGCGGCGGCCAACAATGGCGTGACCCGTGACGAGATCAAGGAAGTGCTGATGCAGAGTGCCATCTATTGCGGCATTCCGGCAGCCAACGCCACGTTCCACCTGGCTGAGTCGGTGTGGGATGAACTGGGTGTCGAGTCTCGACAGCAGTAATACCTGCGCTGGCCCTATCGCCGGCAAGCCAGCTCCCACGGGGAATGCACTGCCCTCAGGCCTGATGCAATCCCTGTGGGAGCTGGCTTGCCGGCGATAGGGCCATCCAATGCTTACATAACCGTGTTCTTCTAACGCATGGCTACCGGGCCTGCGTTGTTTTCTACGGCCTGTTTCAGGTTCGGGCACAGGCCCAGCATGAACGCGGCTTCTGCCACCACGAACAGTGGCCCGATGATCAGGCCGCTGATATCGTCGACAAATGCAGGTTTGCGGCCTTCGTAGTAATGGCCGACGAACTGGATGATCCAACCCGCCACGAATGCCGCCAGGCCGGTGCTGAGCCACAGCGTAGTTGTCTGCACGGCCAGCACCTGGCCGACCCACAGGCACAGGCCCAGCAGCAACCCCATCACCAGGCCGAACCGCAGGTCCAGGCGCAGGTAGAACCACACCGAGGCCGCCGCTGCCAGCAGGGCAGGGGACAACCACATGCCAGCCACCTCCCCGCCAGGGCGTGACAGCAGGATGGTGACTGCCAGCACGATCAGCGGGATGCCGACGAAGTGGGTGGCAATGTTGCGTGGGTCGCGGTGGTAGCTGGCGTATTGGCTCAGGTGGTCGACGAGGGTTTTCATTGTTGTGCCTCCCTGGTGTGCCTGATCTAGGTGTATTGCCAGTGCCGGCCCTTTCGCGGGTGAACCCGCTCCCACAGGGATCCACGAAACCCTGTGGGAGCGGGTTCACCCGCGAAAGGGCCGGCCTTGGCAACCCATATAGCTCAGGATAGCCCGCAGCCACCACTATCATCAGCTCAGCGAATGGCAGCAGCCCGCACTGGCGTATCCAGCCCCACCAGTGTCTCGATCATCGCCCGCGCCGCCGGCGACAACCGGTAACCGCTTCGGCTGACCACCCCGCAACGCACGCTCAGTACCTCCAGCGCCGGCGGCAGGTTGCGCCAGTGCAGGCGCACCAGGGTGCCAGCCGCAAGGTCATCGGCCACGGCCTCCTCGCTGGCCGTGCCGATAGCGTTGCTGGCCTGCACCACGCTGCGCAGTATGGCCAGGTGCTCGGTTTGCAGGTGCGGGATGAAATCGCTGCGCCCACTCAGGTTGGCCAGGCGCTTGCGCACGCCGGGGGCGAGCAGGGCGCTGGCCAGTGGATAGCTGAACAGGTCGTTGGTCGAGAGGCTGTCCTTGGCCAGTAATGGGTGCCCCGGGCGGCAGAAAAACAGGCCGGGGCGTGGCGACAGGGGCTCGGTATGGAAGTTGGGGTCGGCTTCGAACGGTCGGATATCGTCGACGAAAAACTCGATCTGTTCGCGGCGCAGGGCCTGGCCCAGGCGTTCGGCATTGTCCACCAGCAGCGAGGTGCGGATGCCGGGGTGGTGCTCGATGAAGTGGCGCAAGGCGTCGGGAACCAGGCGTACCGCCAGCGCCGGGCCACTGCCGAAATGCAGCTCGCCGGCGTCAAGCTTGGTCATTTGCAGCACTTCGTTACTCAGTTGTGCTGCGCCCTGCACCAAGCGGCGGGCGTGTTGCAGCACCACCAGGCCCTCGGGGGTTGGCAGCAGCGCCTTGCTCGCGCGGTCTACCAGCGGGCAGCCAAACGTGTGTTCCAGGCTCTGGATGGCGCGGCTGAAGGCGGGTTGAGTGATGCCCATGGCCTCGGCGGCACGGACGAAACTGCGGTATTCGGTAAGGGCAATGAAGTAGCGCAGCTGGCGGAGGTCCATGTCACGGCTCTGGGGCGGGGATCAGGGCCCTATTCAAGCTGTTACAGCTTATGTCGTCCAAGAAGGTTTATGGATTTGATTATTTCTTTTGGTTATTTCAAAGGGCCTTTGGCCTCTTCGCGGGCACGCCCGCTCCCACAGGAGCAGCACAGCATCTGAAAGCTGTGCCGGTCCTGTGGGAGCGGGCGTGCCCGCGAAGCATTCAAAGGAGATTCAGCGGGTAACTCACAATCAGCCGGTTCTCATCAAAGGCGTTGGTGCTGAAGTCCCGGCGCATGGTGGAGTTGCGCCATTTCACCGACAGGTCCTTGAAGCTGCCTGACTGCACCACATAGGCCAGTTCGGTCTCGCGAGCCCATTCCTTGCCGTCATCCACGCTGCCCACCGTGACGTTTTCACCCTTGATATAGCGGTTCATCAGGGTCAGCCCAGGCACGCCAACGGTTGCGAAGTTGAAGTCATGGCGCAGCTGCCAGGAGCGCTCCTTGGCGTTGTCGAAGCTGGAGTTGTAGCTATCGTTGGCCAGGGTGCCGCCACTGGTACCGTTGACCCGCATCCAGGCATCGTCGCCGCTGACCTTCTGCAGGCCCACGTAGAAGGTGTGGCCCTGGTAGCGCGCCGAAAGCATGGCGGAGGCGGTGCGGTTGTCCAGCTTGCCGGCGCGCTCTGCGCCGTCTTCCTTGCCGATGAAGTAGCCCAGGTTGGCGCCCAGGGTCCAGTCGCCGAGCGGCTGGCTGTGGGTCAGATTGAGGTATTGCTGGTGGTAGATGTCTTTGAGCTGGGCATCCCACAGGCCGATCATGGTGCGCTTGTCGTTGAAGGTGTACTCGCCGCCGCCGAAGTTGAAACGATCGGAGGTGAACGCACCTTTGCCGTTCATCGACATGTCTTCCATGCTGGCGTCGTTGCGCGGGCTATTGCCGCGGAACTGGCCGGCGTACAGCGTCAGGCCGGCTATTTCCTTGGAGGTCAGCTGGCCACCGCGGAAGGTCTGCGGCAGCGAGCGCCCATCGTCCGAGCGCAGGATGGGTAACACCGGCATCCATTCACCGACTTTCAGCTCGGTTTCGGACAGCTTGGCTTTCAGTGCCACACCCAGGCGGCCAAAGTCATCGGCCGGGCGGCCGTCGTCATGCACGGGCAGCAGTTGAGTGTTGGTGGTGCCTTTGCCGCCGTCGAGCTTCACCGAGTACAGGCCCAGCACGTCCACCCCGAACCCGACGGTGCCTTGGGTGAAGCCGGAGCGGGCGTCGAGAATGAAGCTTTGCGTCCATTCTTCGGCCTTGCCCTGCGGGTGGGCCGGGTCGACGAAGTTGCGGTTGATGTAGAAGTTGCGCAGGTTGAGGGTGGCCTTGGCGTCCTCCATGAAACCACCTTCGTTGGCGGCGAACACGGGGAGGGCGCAGGACATGGCCAACAGGCCGGGCAGCAGCTGGCGTGCGGGTTGCAAAGTGCTCATCTGTCGTGGATCTCTTGTTTTTATGGGGCGAGCCGGTGCACTGCTGGATCGAGCCTGCAGGTGCGGGTCTTTTCTTGATGAACTTGGGCAACGTTGCGTGAGGGGATGTTGCGGGGTCTTGCGGGGGTGAGGCAATTCGCCGCAAACGGAATGGGGCGATAATCGAACGGAATGTTCCAGTTGGTTAATTAATTTCCTGGTCCGAGTGCTTCGCGGCGGAACAGGCCGCGGATAACAAAAAAAGCCCACCGCGAAGGTGGGCTTGATTCAGCTAATGACGCAATCAGCCTTTCGGTGTTTCCACCGATGCCTGCTGGTTGGCCTGGCCGGTCTGCTCGTACCAGCCACCGCCGAGCGCCTTGTACAGGTTGACCTCGCTGGTCAGCTGCGACAGGCGGTCGGTAATCAGCGACTGCTGGGCGCTGAACAGGTTGCGCTGGGCGTCGAGGAAGGTCAGGTTACTGTCGATCCCGATGCGGTAGCGGCGTTCGGCCAGGCGGTAGTAGTCCTGGTTCGCCTGCACCAGGTCGCGCTGTGCCTGCAGCTGCTCTTCGAAGGTCTTGCGCGCGGCCAGGCCATCGGAGACTTCCTGGAAGGCGGTCTGGATGGTTTTTTCGTATTTGGCGACGTTGATGTCCTTCTGGATCTTCGAGTAATCCAGGCTGGCCTTCAGGCTGCCGGCGTTGAAGATCGGCAGATTGATCTGCGGCTGGAACAGCCAGGTGCCTTGGCCACCCGCGAACAGGTGCCCCATGTCGGGGCTCAGGCTGCCCGCGTTGGCGGTGAGGCTGATGCTGGGGAAGAACGCTGCACGGGCGGCACCAATGTTGGCATTGGCGGCCTTGAGCAGGTGCTCGGCTTCCTGGATGTCCGGGCGACGCTGGAGAATGTCTGACGGCAGGCCGGCCGGTACTTCGGCCAGCTGGTCGGCATTGAGCTCCAGGGGCTTGGCCAGGTCGGCAGGAATGCCGGTACCCAGCAGTACGGTCAGGCTGTTGACGTCCTGGGCGACCAGGCGCTGGTACTGCGAGTACTTGACCCGGGCGCCTTCCACGGCGGTGCGCGCCTGGCTGAGGTCGAGTGCCGAAGCCACGCCGACTTCATTGCTGCGGCGGGTGAGGTTGTAGCTTTCCTCGTAGGTCTTCAGCGTTTCTTCGGTCAGCTTGAACAGGGCCTGATCGGCCTGCCAGGTGTAGTAGGCGTTGGCCACGCTGGCTACGAGGGCGATTTGCGTGGAGCGACGCGCCTGCTCGCTGGACAGGTAGGTTTCCAGCGCCTGCTCGGTCAGGCTGCGCACACGGCCGAACAGGTCCAGCTCATAAGCGCTCACGCCCACCGTGGCCGAGTACTGGCTGGTGATGCCGGATTCGCCGGTTTGCGACATGTTTGCCGGGACCCGCTGGCGGCTGCCGCTACCAGTGGCCGAAACCGCGGGGAACAGGTCGGCACGCTGAATGCGGTACTGCGCACGATAGGCGTCGATATTCAGCGCCGCGACGCGCAGGTCGCGGTTGTTGACCAGCGAAGTCTGGATCAGCTGTTGCAGCGCCGGGTCGTGGAAGAACTGGCGCCAGCCCTGTTCGGCGGCAGCAACGTCCGCCGATTGCGTCGGCGAGTACGCAGGGCCTTGCGGCCACTGCGCTGCCACCGGCGCTTCCGGGGTCTGGTAGTCAGGGATCAGCGAGCAGCCGCCAAGGATGAAAGCGGTTACTGCCAGGGACAACAAAGACTTGGTCATTGCCCAGCCTCATAACGTGGAGTTTCAGGGGTGGCGTCTTTTTCCGGCTCTTTGCTGCCGAACAGCGACGACACTGCGACGAAGAACAGTGGTACCCAGAAGATAGCCAGCACGGTCGCACTGATCATGCCGCCGATCACGCCAGTACCAATGGCGTGCTGGCTGCCGGCGCCGGCGCCGCTGGCGATGGTCAACGGTACCACGCCGAGGATGAACGCCAGCGAGGTCATGATGATCGGGCGCAGACGCATGCGGCACGCTTCGATTGCTGCGTCATACAGGCTGCGGCCTTGCTCGTGCAGTTCCTTGGCGAACTCGACGATCAGAATGGCGTTTTTCGCCGCCAGACCGATGGTGGTCAACAGGCCAACCAGGAAGTACGTGTCGTTGGAAAGCCCGCGCAGGCTGGTGGCGATCAGTGCACCGATGATACCCAGCGGTACGACCAGCACGACGGCAATCGGGATCGACCAGCTTTCATACAGTGCAGCCAGGCACAGGAACACGAACAGCACAGAGAGGGCGAACAGTGCCGGCATCTGCGAGCCGGAGAGTTTTTCCTCGTAAGACATGCCGGTCCAGGAGAAGCCGATACCGTCCGGCAACTCGCCCGCGATGCGTTCCACCTCGGCCATGGCATCACCGGTACTGTAGCCCGGGGCCGGAGCACCCAGGATTTCCATTGCCTCGACGCCGTTGTAACGGGACAGCTTGGGCGAACCGTACGTCCACTCGCCCTTGGCGAAGGAGGAGAACGGGACCATTTCGCCTGCACCGTTGCGCACGTACCACTTCTGCAGGTCTTCCGGGCTCATCCGCGCGTTTGGTTCGCCCTGGATGTACACCTTCTTGACCCGGCCACGGTCGATGAAGTCGTTGACGTAGCTGGCACCCAAGGCAATCGACAGGGTGTTGTTGATGTCGGCAATGGTCACGCCCAAGGCGCTTGCACGTTCGTCATCGATAGTCAGCTGGTACTGCGGCTCATCGTTCAGGCCGTTCGGGCGCACGGCGCTGAGGATCTTGCTTTGTGCGGCCTTTGCCAGGAACTGGTTGCGCGCTTCCATGAGTTTGGCATGGCCGACACCGCCGCGGTCCTGCAGGAACACGTCGAAGCCGGTAGCGTTACCCAGTTCGAGCACCGCAGGCGGCGCGAAGGCGAACACCATCGCGTCGCGGAAGGTGAAGAAATGCTGCTGGGCACGCTCGGCCAGGGCGAACACACTGTTCTCCTTGGAGCGTTCGCCCCACGGCTTGAGCATGATGAACGCCATGCCCGAGCTCTGGCCGCGGCCGGCGAAGTTGAAGCCGTTGACGGTGAACACCGATGCCACGGTGTCGGCCTCTTCCTTCAACAGGTACTCACGCATCTGGTCAACCACAACCTGCGTGCGTTCGGCACTGGAGCCGGCCGGTGTCTGAACCTGGGCAAACAGTACGCCCTGGTCCTCCTCGGGCAGGAACGCCGTTGGAATGCGCGTGAACAGCCAGATCATGCCGACCACGATCAGCGCGTAGCCGAGCAGGAACGGTATTTTGTTGCGCAGGATAGTGCCCACGCTGCGCTCGTAGCCGTTTACGCTGCGGTCGAAGTTGCGGTTGAACCAGCCAAAGAACCCGCCTTTGGCGGTGTGGTGCTCACCTTTCTTCAGCGGCTTGAGCATGGTGGCGCACAGTGCCGGGGTAAAGATAAGCGCTACCAGCACCGAGAGGCCCATGGCCGACACGATGGTGATGGAGAACTGCCGGTAGATCACGCCTGTGGAACCACCGAAGAACGCCATGGGCAGCAGTACCGCCGACAGTACCAGGGCGATACCCACCAGGGCGCCCTGGATCTGTTCCATCGAACGTTTGGTCGCCTCCTTGGGCGGTAACCCTTCTTCGGACATGACCCGTTCGACGTTCTCCACCACGACGATGGCGTCGTCCACCAGCAAGCCGATGGCCAGGACCATGGCGAACATGGTCAGGGTGTTGATGCTGAAGCCGGCGGCGGCAAGGATGCCGAACGTGCCCAACAACACCACCGGTACGGTCATGGTGGTGATGATGGTGGCGCGGAAGTTCTGCAGGAACAGGTACATCACCAGGAACACCAGGACCACGGCTTCGATCAAGGTGTGGATCACACCGCTGATGGATTCGGTGACCACCGGGGTGGTGTCATAAGGGAATACCGCTTTCACGCCAGGCGGGAAGAAAGGTTCCAGGCCTTTGATGGTTTCGCGCAGTGCCTTGGCGGTGTCCAGGGCGTTGGCGCCGGTTGCCAGTTTTACGGCCAGGCCGGAAGCCGGCTTGCCGTTGAACTGGGCGCTGACCGCGTAGTTTTCACCGCCCAGGCCCACTTGCGCGACGTCACCCAGCCGTACCTGGGAGCCGTCCTTGTTGACCTTGAGCAGGATCTTCTCGAACTGCTCGGCGGTCTGCAGGCGGGTCTTGCCGATGATGGTGGCGTTCAGCTGGGTACCAGGCAGGGCTGGCAGGCCGCCGAGCTGGCCGGACGACACCTGCACGTTTTGCGCCGCCACGGCGGTCTTGACGTCGACCGGAGTGAGCTGGAACTTGTTCAGCTTGGCAGGATCGAGCCAGATACGCATGGCGTACTGCGCACCGAACACCTGGAAGTCACCCACACCCGCAGTACGCGAGATCGGGTCCTGCATGTTTGAGACGATGTAGTTGGCCAAGTCGTCCTTGGTCATGCTGCCGTCTTCGGACACCAGGCCGATCACCAGCAGGAAGTTTTTCACTGCCTTGGTGACACGGATACCTTGCTGTTGCACTTCCTGCGGCAGCAGTGGTGTGGCCAGGTTCAGCTTGTTCTGTACCTGGACCTGCGCGGTGTCAGGGTTGGTGCCTTGCTCGAAGGTAGCGGTAATGGTCATGCTGCCGTCGGAGTTGCTTTCCGACGATACATAACGCAGGTTGTCGATACCGTTGAGCTGCTGCTCGATCACCTGTACCACGGTGTCCTGCACGGTCTGCGCCGAGGCGCCCGGGTAGGTCACGGCGATGGCGATGGCCGGCGGCGCGATGCTGGGGTACTGGTTGATAGGCAGCTTCAGGATCGACAAGGCGCCGACCAGCATGATCACCAAGGCGATCACCCAGGCGAAGATCGGGCGATCGATAAAGAACTTCGACATGGTTTACTCCGCTTTGGCGTCTGCTTTCGCCGCGTTGGCCTGATCAGGGCTGCCCGGCTTCTTGACGTTGGTGGCTTCGCTGACCTTGACCTCGACGCCCGGGCGCACGTACTGCAACCCTTCGGTGATCAGGCGGTCGCCTGGGTTGAGGCCTTCCTCGATCAGCCAATCGCTGCCCAAGGTACGGCTGGCCTTGAGCTGGCGCAGTTCGACCTTGTTCTCCTGGTTGACCACCAGGGCGGTTGGCGAGCCTTTGAGGTCACGGGTCACGCCCTGTTGCGGTGCCAGGATGGCGTTGGCGTTAACCCCGGCGTTCAGCCGCGCATGCACGAACATGCCTGGGAGCAGGGTGTGATCGGGGTTAGGGAACAGGGCACGCAGGGTGACCGAGCCCGTGGTTTCGTCAACCGAAACTTCCGAGAACTCCAGGCGGCCTTCCTGCTTGAACAGGCTGCCGTCTTCGAGCACCAATTGCACCGAGGCTGCATTTTCGCCAGCCTTCTTCAGCTGGCCGCTCGCCAGGTCACGGCGCAACTTGAGCAGCTCGGCGGTGGACTGGGTGACGTCGACATAGATCGGATCGAGTTGCTGGATGGTTGCCATGGCGTTGGTCTGGCCATTGCTTACCAGGGCACCTTCGGTAAACGTAGAACGGCCGATACGGCCGCTGATCGGTGCCAGGACCTTGGTGTAGCGCAGGTCGATCTGTGCGCTCTTGAGCGAAGCCTCGGCCTGCAATCGTTTGGCATTGGCGTCGTCGTACTCCTGCTTGGAGACGGCCTGTTCGTCAATCAGCTGCTTGTAGCGCTCGGCCAGCGAGCGGGTAGCCTGCAGGTTGGCCTGAGCATTGCCCAGGTTGGCTTCGTACACGGCAGGGTCGATCTGGTACAGCTGCTGGCCTTCCTTGACATCGCTGCCTTCCTTGAACAGGCGCTTGAGGATGATGCCATTGACCTGTGGGCGCACTTCGGCGACGCGGTAGGCAGTGGTGCGCCCCGGCAATTCCGAGGTCAGGGTGAAGGCTTGCGGCTGGATGGTCACGACGCCGACCTGAGGAGCCTGCGCCGCGGGCGCTGCTTCTTCTTTCTTACAGCCACTGAGCAGGGTTGCCAGGGCGACGGCGGAAACCAGAGCGGTAACGGCTGGCTTGAATTGCATGAGGATCCTCGGGTCGCTGGAGCAGGGAGACGCTCAAGAGTAATGGAAGAGTTCTTGATCTGGAAAAATTGCTATCCGGTGGATAAATAGCTTGCTAAGGAATATACTTACATTCATGGTTGTTTGTAAATACCGCTGGGTTGTACTCAGGTACTGCCACAGCTCTTGATTAGCTTATCCGTGAGGCTCCCTGCAGAGGTGCCCCCGAAGCGTCCCCCGTACGCGCCGCGCGTTCGGGCCAGATGAGGTTGTACTGCCATGGTCCGTCGAACCAAAGAAGAAGCCCAGGAAACCCGCGCCCAGATCATTGAGGCGGCGGAAAAGGCCTTCTACAAGCGCGGGGTTGCGCGAACCACCCTGGCCGACATCGCCGAGCTGGCGGGAGTCACGCGCGGGGCGATCTACTGGCACTTCAACAACAAGGCGGAGCTGGTACAGGCGCTGCTCGACAGCTTGCACGAAACCCATGACCACTTGGCACGGGCGAGCGAAAGCGAGGACGAAGTCGACCCGCTCGGCTGCATGCGCAAGCTGCTGTTGCAAGTGTTCAACGAGCTGGTGCTCGATGCCCGAACCCGGCGTATCAATGAAATCCTGCATCACAAGTGCGAGTTCACCGATGACATGTGTGAAATTCGCCAGCAGCGCCAGGGGGCGGTGCTGGATTGCCACAAGGGCATTGCCCTGGCGTTGGCCAATGCCGTTCGCCGGGGCCAGTTGCCTGGCGAGCTGGATGTCGAGCGCGCGGCGGTGGCCATGTTTGCCTATGTCGATGGCCTGATCGGGCGCTGGCTGTTGCTGCCTGACAGTGTCGATCTGTTGGGTGATGTCGAAAAATGGGTCGACACCGGGCTGGATATGCTGCGCTTGAGCCCGGCTCTGCGCAAATGACACTTTGTTAAGGATTGTGAGGGATTGTTTCCCTTATGTATTAGCAGAGTATTAAGCGCAGGGTGCGGGAGCTGCCTCTAGCGTCCGCGCAGTTGCCGATCCGGCAGCGCCACTGCGGCAATCAGCCCGAGCAGTGCAATCAGCCCACTTCCCATCAGCAACTGCCGGAATGTTTCCGTCAACCGCGCCTGCGTAACCAGGTCCACCTCCCCTGCCTTCAGACTCCCAAGCAACGGGTTGCCCAGCATTTCGAACCCGCCCTGGTGCAGCAGTGCCAGCAGCAGACTGGACATGCAGGCCACGCCCATGGCCCCGCCCAGCGAACGGAACAGGTTGGTGGTGCTGGTGGCCACCCCAATGTCCTTGCTGTCCACAGCACTTTGCGTACCTACCAGCGATGTAGGGAACTGCAACCCGCAGGCAATGCCGGTCAGCAGCATGAACAATGCACTGAACCACCCAGACTGTGGCGGGGTCAGCGCCATGGCAAAAATGGCCACTGGCATCAGCAGGGCACCGGCCAGAATCTGCGGCTTGTAGCGCCCGGTGCGGCTGGTCATACGCCCGCCGGTGAAGGCACCCAGGGGCAGCCCCATCGCCAGTGGCAGCAGGTGCAGGGCGGCGCTGTCGGCACCGGCGCCGGTGATGCCCTGATAGCGCAACGGCATCAGCATGGTCAGGGAAATGGACTGGAAACTGGCGAAAAAGATCACGCCCCAGCACCAAACCGCGACACGGTTGCCGAACAGGCCCAAGGGCAGCAGCGGCTCCGGGCAGCGGCGCTCATGAGCGATGAACAGCGCAAGGCCCAGCACGGCGCAGGCGAACAGGGCCAGTACGGCCGGGTCGGCCCAAGGGTGGCCCTGGCCGACCAAGGTGATGCCCAGTAACAGACTGCCCAGGCCGAGGATCAGCAGCACGGCGCCGAGGTAGTCAACCTGCGCCTCGCGGCGTTGCGCCGGCATGCCGCCCAGGGCCCGGTGGATCGCCCACAAGGCAACCAGCCCCAGCGGCAGGTTGATCCAGAATACCCAGCGCCATGACAGGTACTCGGTCAACCCTCCACCCAGCACTGGCCCGGCGACACTCGCCACTGCATACATGCTGCTGAAATAGCCCTGATAGCGGCCGCGTTCGCGGGGTGGCACAAAGTCGCCGATAATTGCCTGGCTGACCGACACCATGCCACCCGCACCAATGCCCTGCAGTACCCGCGCCAGCACCAGTTGCTGCATGTCCTGGGCCAAGGCGCAGGCGATCGACGCCAGGGTGAACAGACTGATGCCGGTCAGGATCATCCGCCGCCGCCCGTACAGGTCACCCAGCTTGCCGTAGATCGGCACGGCCACGGTCATCGCCACCATGTAGCCGGAAATGATCCACGCCAGCAGGCCGACATCGTTGAACTGGGCCGAGATCGCGGGCAGTGAGACGGCGACGATGGTCTGGTCCAGTGCGCCGAGGAAGATCGCCAGCATCAGGGCGGTGAGCACGTTGCGCAGGGTGGTGGGGGGCAGGGCGGCGGTCACGGGAATACCTTGATTGAGTGTGGCGGCCTCTTCGCGGGCAAGTTGGATTGTAACCTGAGTTAGGTAGCTTCCTATGTACTATCTGCATCCCCTATGCCGAATCGGCATTGGCGCATTCATTCAGTGATGCATGGCTGCGTGATATCGTTGGTATGCCACAGGGGCTGAAAACCGGGGCTTGCACCAGCTTGGTGCAGCAATATGCCGCAGGTTTTTCAGGCCGCTGTCTCCCACACCTTTTATTCCTCTGCCTGCATGTCGAGCATGACCGCCCAGATGGCGACGGTTGGAACAGGTCAGGTAGACCCGATTACAGGGGGCGGTAGTTACCGTTCAAATTTCAACTTATTTGCGGAGTGATCATGCCCAAGGCTTCCCATCAAGATCTGCGTTTTGCCTTCCGCGAACTGCTCGCTTCAGGTTCCTGTTACCACACTGCATCGGTGTTCGACCCGATGTCGGCACGCATTGCCGCAGACCTGGGCTTCGAGGTCGGCATCCTGGGCGGTTCTGTCGCTTCGTTGCAGGTACTGGCTGCGCCGGACTTCGCCCTGATCACCCTCAGTGAATTTGTCGAGCAGGCCACCCGAATTGGCCGGGTAGCGCAATTGCCCGTGCTGGCTGATGCCGACCACGGCTACGGCAACGCGCTGAACGTGATGCGCACGGTTATCGAACTGGAGCGCGCCGGCGTGGCCGGGCTGACCATCGAAGACACCCTGCTGCCCGCCCAATTCGGGCGCAAGTCCACCGACCTGATCCCGGTTGAGGAAGGCGTCGGCAAGATTCGTGCGGCCCTGGAGGCGCGTGTCGACTCTTCATTGTCGATCATTGCCCGTACCAATGCTGGCGTGCTCACCACCGAAGAAATCATCGTGCGCACCCAGAGCTACCAGAAGGCCGGTGCCGATGGTATCTGTATGGTAGGCGTGAAGGACTTCGAACACCTCGAGCAGATTGCCGAGCACCTGACAGTGCCGCTGATGCTGGTCACCTATGGCAACCCCAACCTGCATGACGATGAACGCCTGGCGAGCCTGGGCGTGCGTATCGCAGTCGATGGCCATGGCGCCTACTTTGCTGCGATCAAGGCCACTTACGATTGCTTGCGCTTGCAGCGTGGCCAGCAGAACAAGTCGCAGAACCTGAGCGCCACCGAACTCTCGCACACCTACACTCAGCCTGAGGATTACATCCGCTGGGCCAAGGAATACATGAGCGTCGAAGAGTGACCGGCAGGGCGCCGTCAACTCAGCGGATGGCGCTCAAGGTTGCAGTGTGAGGCACGCAATGTGCCTGCTCGCAGCTGGCTGCGGCGCTGGGCTGACTGCGTAGCAGCTCGGCGCGCCAGCACGCTGAACCATACAGCCCTGCGACCGCAGTCAGGGCCATGACAAGGGCGACTCTTCTGGATTTGATGCCCATGGTGCTCACCTCCTGTTACAGCAATAGGTGATACCTTCCAGCGTAGGCCAATTTCAGCGTTACAGATCCCGATCCCACTCCGGCTCGTCCTTGAACCGCTGCACCAGGAAATCCAACATGCTGCGCAAGGTCGCCGGCATGTGCTTGCGTGACGTGTACACCGCATTCAGGTTCAGTTCACGTGGCTGCGCTTCGGGCAGCAGGCGTACCAGTTCGCCCCTGCGCAGGGCGTCGGCGGCCTGGTAGGTTGGCAGCATGGCGATTCCTGCGCTGGCCAGGGCTGCCTTTTGCAATGTCAAGGCTTCGTTGGCGCTGATGTTTCCCGCCACCGGTACGGCGACCTGCTGGCCGGCCACCTCGAAATGCCACAGGCTGTGGCCGAAATAGGCATGGGTCAGGCAGTTGTGCCGGCTCAGGTCCTCGACCCGTTGCGGTACGCCGTGCTCGCTCAGGTAGGCCGGGGCTGCGCACACCACCGAGCGGCACACGCTCAGGCGCCGGGCGATCAGGTTGGGGTCCAGCTCGTTGCTGGTGCGGATGGCCAGGTCGATGCGCTCATCCACCAGGTTGACGGTGCGATCGAGCATTTGCAGTTCCACCTTCACCCCAGGATAGCGCCGCACATAGGCCGCCACCGCGTCCACCAGCTGCGCCTGGCCGAAAGAGGTGCTGACGCTGATGCGCAGCGCGCCTTTCGGCGCGTCATCCGGCTGCTGCACCGCGGCCTGCAGGTCGCCGGCCAGTTCCAGCAGTTGCCGGCAGCGGGGCAGGGTTTCCTGGCCGGCCGCGGTGAGGCTGAGCTTGCGAGTGGTGCGCTGCATTAGCCTCGCGCCAACCCAGTCCTCCAGCTCTGCCAGGTAACGCGACACCACGGGGCGAGAAAGCTGCAGGTGGTCTGCCGCTGCCGACTGGCTGCCCAGGTCGACGACGGTAACGAAAACGCGCATGGCGTTGAGACGGTCCATGATTTGCCCGTTTTTAGAAACAAACTATGTTCAAGCATGGCATTTTTTGTCACGGATCGGGCAACTAAGCTGTTAGGCATTGTTCAACTGAAGGCCTTGCCCATGTCCCTGTTCACCCCCCTGCGAGGCCTGCTACTGGCCTGCGTGACCCTGGCCGGCCCTGCGCTGGCCGCCGAACCGCTGCAACTGCAGGTCTACAACCCCGGGCACGAGGCCATTTTTCCGGTCAGTTCGGTGATTGTCAGTGGCGAGCACGATGCCGTGCTGGTCGACGCCCAGTTTGGCAAAGCCCAGGCTGAGCAACTGGTAAAGCGCCTGCAGGCTGGCGGCAAACACTTGACCACCATCTACATCAGCCACGGCGACCCGGACTATTACTTTGGCCTGGACACCCTGACCCAGGCCTTCCCCAACGCCAAGGTGCTGGCCTCTGCCGCCACGGTTGCACATATCCGCCAGACCAGGGATGCCAAGCTGGCGTACTGGGGGCCGCAGATGGGGGCAGACAAACCGCAGCGGCTGGTGCTGCCGCAAGTGCTCGAAGGGCAGCGCCTGACGCTGGAGGGGCAGGCCTTGGACGTGGTCGGCCTGGACGGCCCGCAACCAGACCGCAGTTTTGTGTGGATCCCGTCGATCAAGGCGGTGGTCGGTGGCGTGGTGGTGTCCGAAAACATTCATGTGTGGATGGCCGACACTCAATCGGCCAAGTCCCATGCCGATTGGCTTGGCACCTTGGCGCACATCGAGGCGCTGGGGCCACGCACGGTCATCCCCGGGCATTACCTGGGAGACAGCAGCCGTTCACTGCAGGCCGTGCGCTTCACGGCAAACTACATTCGTGGGTTTGACGCTGAAACCGCCAAGGCGAAAGACGCCAATGCGTTGATCCAGGCCATGAAGCAGCGCTACCCGGGCCTGGCCGATGAAAGCTCGCTGGAACTCGGTGCCAAGGTCGCCAAGGGCGAGATGAAGTGGTAATTCCGTTCAATCAATGGAGAGTGTTCCCATGAGCAAAATCGCAATTATCGGTGCCACTGGCCGCGCTGGCAGCCAGTTGCTGGAGGAGGCCCTGCGCCGTGGCCACAGTGTGTTGGCCATCGCCCGCGACCCTTCGCCACTGCAAGGGCGTGAAGGGGTGACCGTCAAGGCGCTGGATGCCAAGGACAGTGCGGCCCTGCAAGCGGCGGTAACGGGTGTGGACGCGGTGTTGAGCGCGGCGCATTTCTCGACCATCGAGCCGCATGCCATCATCGAGCCGGTCAAGCGGGCCGGGGTAAAGCGCCTGCTAGTTGTGGGGGGGGCCGGCAGCTTGCTGCTGCCGTCGGGGCATCGGGTAATCGACAGCCCGGACTTCCCGGAGGCCTACAAGGCCGAGGCCACGGCCGGGGTGCGTTTTCTGGAAGCGTTGCAGCGCGACCCAGACCTGGACTGGACATTCCTCTCGCCGTCGGCGGAGTTTGTTGAAGGTGAGCGCAGCGGGCGCTACAAAGTGGGCAAGGATCATCTGCTGATCGGTGCGGATGGCAAAAGCTGGATCACCTTTGCCGACTATGCCATTGCCATGCTCGACGAGCTGGAAAAGCCGGCGCATTCGCGGCAGCGGTTTACAGTGGGCTACTGAGTCGCCTGCTTCGCGGGCATGCCCGCTCCCACAGCTACAGCACAGTTCCCAAGGCCCATGCTGTACCTGTGGGAGCGGGCGCGCCCGCGAAGAGGCACTTATTGGCTAGCCTGGCTCTCCAGCCAGTCCAGTAACTCCATCAACCCTGGCGGCAAGCTTCTGGCCTGGCTTACCAGGTAATACCCTTTCCCGGTCACTACCTTCAGCGCAAACGGCATGCACAGCCGCCCCCCGCGCAAGTCATCGCCAATCAGCGACCAGTCGCCGATGGCCACACCCGTCCCCTGCGAGGCCATGGCCATCGCCATGTCCAGTGTCTCGAAATGCTGCTTCGGCCCATGAGTGGCCAACGTCACCCCCGCTGCCTGCAGCCACAACTGCCAGTCATGTTCATCCCGCGACGGGTGGAGCAGCATGTGCCGCGCCAGGTCTTCCACCTGCTGCAACGGTATCGGCCCCTCACGCAACGAGGGGGCGCACACGGGCGTAAGTTGTTCATCGAACAGCTTGCGCACATGCAGCCCGTGGTTTGGCGCATCGCCATAAACCACCGCTGCATCGAAGCCCTCGCGACGAAAATCCACGCCATGCTGCACCGTGGTGGTCAGCTCCACCGGTACGTCCGGGCGCAGTGCCTGCCATTCCATCAGGCGCGGCAACAGCCAGCGCATCACGCAGGTTGGGGCCTTGAGCTGCAAGGTAGTGCTGCGTCCACCGACCTCACGCACGCCTTGCTCAATCAGCGCGAATACCTGCTGTACACGAGGCAGCCAGTCCTGGCCTTCGCGGGTCAGGCTCAGCCCGCGGGCCTGGCGCTGGAAAAGCGCATAACCCAGGTGCGCTTCGAGGGCAGCGATCTGCCGGCTGACGGCGCCTTGGGTGATGTGCAGCTGTTGCCCTGCACGGGTGAAGTTGCAGTGCTGGGCGGTGACCAGAAAGGTGTGCAGGGCGGGCAGGGGCGGGAAGCGTTTCATCGTGCTGAGCCATGATGACAGGACATGGCTAGTATGTGTTTTTTTGCATTGTGGCGGTAGCCGTGGCTTGGGTCCAATAAGGGCATAATCCAACAATATTCAGGGTGAAAACCGATGGCAACCTGCGGCGAAGTACTGGTCAATCTCCTTGAAGGCTATGGCGTCGACCATGTCTTCGGCATTCCCGGTGTACATACCGTGGAGCTCTATCGTGGTCTGGCAGGCTCGTCCATTCGCCACATCACCCCGCGCCACGAGCAGGGTGCCGGGTTCATGGCTGATGGCTATGCGCGCACCCGTGGCAAACCTGGGGTGTGCTTCATTATTACCGGCCCGGGCATGACCAACATCACCACTGCCATGGGCCAGGCGTATGCCGACTCGATCCCGATGCTGGTGATTTCCAGCGTGCAGTCCCGTGACCAGCTGGGCGGTGGCCGCGGCAAGCTGCACGAGCTGCCCAACCAGGCGGCACTGGTGTCGGGTGTGGCCGCGTTTTCTCACACCTTGATGACGGCTGCAGACCTGCCGCAGGTGCTGGCGCGGGCATTTGCCGTGTTCGAGAGCGCCCGGCCGCGCCCGGTGCATATCGAAATCCCGCTCGACGTGCTGGTCGAACCGGCCGACTTCCTGCTGCCGGGCCGCCCGGTGCGTGGCAGCCGGGCAGGGGCAGCGCCGCAGGCCGTGGCGCAGATGGCCGAGCGCCTGGCAGGTGCAAGGCGGCCCTTGATCCTGGCGGGCGGTGGTGCGTTGGCCGCGGGGGCTGCGCTGGCGCGTCTGGCCGAACACCTTCAGGCCCCGGTGGCGCTGACCATCAATGCCAAAGGTTTGTTGCCGGCCAGCCACCCGCTGCAGATCGGTTCGACCCAGTCGCTGCCGGCTACACGCGCGCTGGTGGCTGAGGCCGATGTGGTGCTGGCGATCGGCACCGAATTGGCCGAAACCGATTATGACGTGACCTTCAAGGGTGGTTTCGAGATCCCGGGCAGCCTGCTGCGCATCGACATCGACCCGGACCAGACCGTGCGCAATTACTTGCCCGAGCTTGCGCTGGTGGCCGATGCCGGACTGGCTGCTGATGCATTGCTCGGTGCCTTGCAGGCCCTGCCGCAACCCGTGCGTGAAAGCACTTGGGGTGTGGCGCGCGTAGCCTGCCTGCGCCAGGCTCTGGCGGCAGGTTGGGACCAGCCAACCCTGAGCCAGACGCGCTTGCTGAGCGCGATTCTCGAACGACTGCCCAATGCTGTCCTGGTGGGCGATTCGACCCAGCCCGTGTACACCGGCAACCTGACCCTGGACATGGACCAGCCACGCCGCTGGTTCAATGCCTCCACCGGGTACGGCACCCTGGGTTACGCCCTGCCTGCGGCCATGGGCGCCTGGCTGGGGAGCGCGGAGCAAATCGGCCAGCGCGCGCCTGCGGTGTGCCTGATTGGTGACGGCGGTTTGCAGTTCACCCTGCCAGAACTGGCCAGCGCGGTGGAGGCGCAGGTGCCGTTGATCGTGCTGCTGTGGAATAACCAAGGGTACGAGGAGATCAAGAAGTACATGGTCAACCGGGCGATCGAGCCGGTCGGGGTCGATATCCATACCCCGGACTTCCTCGGCGTGGCGCGGGCGTTGGGGGCTGCGGCGGAGCATGTGACGGACGTGAAGCAGCTGCAAGCGGCGCTGGGGCAGGCGGTGGAGCGCACCGGGCCGACCTTGATTCAGGTTGACCAGAATCAGTGGCAGGAAACCGTGGCGGGTTGAAGTCAAGCTATTGCCTGTACTGGCCCTTTCGCGGGCTTGCCCGCTCCCACAGGTGCTGCACATACTCTGAAGTTGTGCTGTACCTGTGGGAGCGGGCAGGCCCGCGAAGAGGCCGGTACAGGAAAAACAGGATCAGCCAGCAGTAGCCCGCAACCGCGCCACATCCCGAATCGGTGGTGCGCCGTACAGCCGGCTGTACTCACGGCTGAACTGCGACGGGCTTTCATACCCCACCCGATAGGCGGCCACCGCCGCCTCAAGCCCGTCGTTGAGCATCAACCGCCGCGCCTCCTGCAGGCGCAGCTGCTTCTGGTATTGCAGCGGGCTCATCGACGTCACGGCCTTGAAGCGATGGTGCAAGGTCGAGGTGCTGAGGTTGACCTCCCGCGCCAGATCCTCGATGCGCAGCGGCAACTGATAGTTGTTGTTGAGCCAGGTAATGGCCTGGCAAACCCGGTGAGTCTGGCTGTTGGCCAAGGCAATTTCATACAGCCGGCAACCCTGCGGCCCCCGCAGCAGGCGATAGAGAATCTCGCGGCGGAACAGCGGCGCGAGCATGGCGATGTCGCGCGGGGTGTCCAGCAGGCGCAGCAGCCGCAGCAAGGCGTCGAGCAATGCGGCATCGGTCCTTTCCACATACAGGCCACGGCCTGAGGGCCGGTTGGGTACCAGCATCGGCCCGCTTTCGGCGATCAGCTGGCTGATCTCGGCCGGGTCCAGGTCCATGCGCAGGCCAAGGCTTGGGTTCTCCGGGCTGGCGTCGAGCCTCACGCCACTCAGCGGCAAGGTCACCGAGACAACCATGTAATGCAGTGGGTCATAGGCGTATTGCTCGTCCCCGAGGAACAGGGTTTTGCTGCCTTGGGCAAGGATGCACAGTGCGGGTTGTGCCAAGGTCGGCACCGAGCGCACGTTCTCGGTGTAGCGCACCAGGTACAGGTCATCGATGGCGGATGCCGGGCCATGAGGGTCGCCGGCGTGGCGGCGGATCAGCTCGGCCAGTTCCAGGCGCTGCAGTTCCAGGGGCGGGTCGATGGACGTGGCGGTGGTCATGATGGCGTTCCTCTACTGACCGACGCAGCATAGGTTTGGGCAAAGACGGGCGCTAGTCGAAAGCTGCACGTCGATTGCCTGATCCTGCCGCGCTGCAGGATCAGGCAATCGGCGAGCAGTATTGGCCTAACGCGCCGCGCGGGTGAGCCCCTAACCTTGGCAACCTGGCTTTTCCGTCCGCCTGCTTCAAGGAGATTGTGCAATGACCCTAAAACAACCGGTCACCCATCTTGCTTTCATCCGTGCCAGCAGCGGGCGCTCGGCAGAGCTGGGCGCGCGCCTGCGCGACCTGCTCGAGCCCTCGCGGCGTGCGCCGGGTTGCCTGAGTTTCACGGTGCAGCGCTCCCAGGCCGATGCCGACCTGTGGTTGCTCAGTGGCAGCTGGCAGGATCAGCAGGCGATGAGTGGCTACTTTGCTTCGCCGACCCTGGACGTGTTTGGCGAGCTGGTGCAGGCGCAAGTGGTCAGCAGCCTGGACTTGCATACCTTCGATTGAGGGTGGATGAGGTAAAGTGACGCCCTTGTTCAACCAAGCGGATAGCAACATGGCACGTAGGGAATTCACTCATTTCGAAGCGGTATCGGCGATGGTGCCGGTGGAAGGTGGCGGCTACAGCGCCGCCATTGCGGTCAAGGCCTTGAGCATGGGCGGCGCGCCGCGCTTTCACAAGGTCCTCGACGGGCAGGTATTCAAAGGCGCCGTGGCTGCCGACGAAGCGGCCACGGCCGAGCTGCAACGCCTGCAAGGCGTCAGCGAAGAGGGCGAACTGATCTGGTGATCAGGCCGGCGGGCGGGCCATCTTGAACAGGTTGCCCAGTTCGAAATAGTCCGCCGGGCCACCACCACGCAGAATCGGTTCGGCAGCAGCGGTATCGTAGATGCCGTTTTTCAGCAGGTGCTCGGCAATATGCACCGCCACCACTTCGCCAAGGATCAGCCAGCTGGGCACCAGCTCCTGGTCGGCCCGCTTGAGCTGGACGATCTGGCTGACCTTGCATTCGAACGCCACCGGGGTTTCGCCTACACGCGGCACGCTGACGATGCGCGAGGGCGTGGCGGTGAGGCCGCTCAATTCGAACTCGCTTACCTCGGCAGCAACCGGCGCGCAGCTCTGGTTCATCTGCTCGGCCAGGGGGCGGGTGGCCAGGTTCCAGACGAATTCGCCGGTCTGCTCGATGTTGTTCAGGCTGTCTTTGCGCCCGACACTGCAGAAACCGATGATCGGCGGGATGTAGTTGAAGGCGTTGAAGAAGCTGTAGGGCGCCAGGTTCAGGCGGCCTTCGCGGTCGTGCGAGGAAATCCAGCCGATAGGGCGGGGGCCGACGATGGCGTTGAACGGGTCGTGGGGCAGGCCGTGGCCTTTGGCAGGTTCGTAGTAATACATCTGTGCTGGGCTTGTTGGCCCTACCTCCTGATGGACAAGGTGCCTAGTGTGCCAAGCCTGTGCTCGCCTGCAAATGATCAAGCCCGGCCAAAGCCGGGCTGGTTGCTCGCATCAGGTATCAGCTGATGCGGTGGGCGTTGGTGCGGTCAAAGCCGTCTTCGGCGAAGCGTTGGCCACCGGTGCGGTCGAAGCCGTCTTCGGCGAAGCGTTGGCCACCGGTGCGGTCGAAGCCGTCTTCGGCGAAGCGTTGGCCACCGGTGCGGTCAAAGCCATCTTCAGCGTAGCTAGCGGACTGTGTTTGAGCCGCGGCAAAGGTGTGAGCGCTGGTACGGTCGAAGCCATCTTCGGCGAAGGCGCCAGCTGCGAAAACCGAAAGGGCCAGGGTGAGGATCAGTTTGTTTTTCATGGTCGGTGCTCCATCTGTGCGAGAGGTTGTTTGTTTCTATGGGTTTCATCCTACGCTGATTAATTTGATTAAAAAGCGCAAATAATAGCGTCTAAAAATCGAATATATCGATGTGTCAGGGCGCACTTCGCGTGAGTCAGGTAGCGGTGTCGATCACTCGCCGTAAGCTCTCGCGTATCGTTTCATCAGCCCTTGCAGCTTGAGGGTCGGGAATTAATGGGGCGTTAAGAACGAAATGTCTTGTTTCAAAGTTCAATCAACGCTTTTTTCATACCTCACCAACCGATTTTTCAGACGCTGCTCAGCACCATCGCCGCACCTCAAACTGGAGCGGCACAACAATGAACAAACTCCCGCAAATCACCTTGGCCTTCTGGGTCATGAAGATCTGCGCTACCACCCTTGGCGAAACCGCCGGCGACTTGCTGTCGATGACGCTGAACATCGGCTATGCACTCAGCTCGTTGATGCTGATCAGCGTGTTCCTGCTGACCTTGGTCGGCCAGCTCTACTCCCGCCGCTACCATCCGATGCTGTACTGGCTGGTGATCCTCTCTACCAGCACTGCTGGCACTACCATGTCCGATTTCATGGACCGCACCCTGGGTCTGGGTTATGCCACGGGTTCGGCCCTGCTCATCGGGATCCTGCTGCTGACCTTCCTGGTCTGGCGCCTGAGCGGCAACCCACTGGACGTCACCCGCATCAAGAATCGTTCGGGCGAGCTGTTCTACTGGGTAGCGATCCTGTTTTCCAACACGCTTGGCACTGCCCTTGGCGATTACCTGGCCGATGATTCGGGGCTTGGTTTTGCCGGCGGCGCGCTGCTGATCGGCAGTGCCATCGCATTGGTGGTAGTGGCCCGTTACTGGACGCGCATCCCCGGCGTGGTGTTGTTCTGGGTGGCGTTCGTGCTCACACGCCCATTCGGCGCCACCTTGGGCGACTTCCTCACCAAACCCCATGAAAAGGGCGGCCTGGACTTCGGCACAATCGGTTCGTCGGCCGTGCTGGGCGGGGTGCTGCTGGTGCTGGTGCTGATGGCCACCTGGTACCAGCGTCGGGAACCGCGCCAGGTGTTGGAGATGTCCTGAACAGGCTCTGAGGCACGAGTGCGCCGATTAACTGAGCTATTCGGCTCACAGGATGAGCCGAATAGCATGTTTAATCGGCTCACAGCGAGATGAGTGTTGATCGAACAAATGAAAAGGGCGCACCTGGAACGGCGCGCCCTTTTCATTTCAGCAGCTTCACATTCACTCGGTAGTAATCCGCGAGTGTTGCTTGGTGTCCTTCATGGTCGCGTAAACCAGCAGCGAGCAGGCGATACAGGCGGTGACGTACCAGTAGAAGCCGCTTTCCATGCCAGCGCTCTTGAACCACAAGGCCACGTACTCGGCGGTGCCGCCGAAGATCGACACAGTCAGGGCGTACGGCAGGCCCACGCCCAGAGCGCGGATTTCCGTTGGGAACAGCTCTGCCTTGACCACGGCGTTGATCGAGGTGTAGCCGCTGACGATGATCAGTGCTGCCATGATCAGGAAGAACGCGCCCCACCAGGTCTGGATGGTGTGCAGGGTGCTGAGGATCGGTACGGTGAACAGGGTGCCTAGCACACCGAAGGCGATCAGGATCGGACGTCGGCCGATCTTGTCGGACAGGCCACCGATCACCGGCTGCAGGCACATGAACAGGAACAGCGTGGCGGCCGAGATGGTGGTCGAATCGCTGATGCTCATGCCCACGGTGTTGACCAGGTACTTCTGCATGTAGGTGGTGTAGGTATAGAACGCCAGGGTGCCGCCCATGGTCAGGCCGACCACGGTCATCAGCTCCTTGGGGTGGCGCAGCAGGGTGCGCATCAGGCTTTCCTTGGCCTTTTCCTTTTTGGTGAACGAGGCGGTTTCTTCCATGCCGCGACGCAGGTACAGGGCAACCACTGCGCACAGCGCACCGATCACGAACGGCACGCGCCAGCCCCAGGCATACAGCTGCTCTGTGGTCAGGGTCTGTTGCAGGACAATCAGTACCGCCAGGGCGATGAGCTGGCCGGAGATCAGGGTCACGTACTGGAAACTGGAGAAGAAGCCACGGCGCTCCTTGCTGGCCATTTCGCTGAGGTAGGTGGCCGAGGTGCCGTACTCGCCACCCACCGACAAGCCTTGCAGCAGGCGTGCGATGACCAGCAGGATCGGTGCGGCGACGCCGATGGTTTCGTAGCCCGGGGTCAGGGCGATGACCAGTGAGCCGGCGCACATCAGCAGTACCGAGGCCATCAGCGCGGCCTTGCGGCCTTTGCGGTCGGCGTACAGGCCCATCAGCCAGCCACCGATTGGGCGCATGAGGAAGCCCACGGCGAAGATCGCGGCGGTGTTGAGCAATTGTGCGGTGGAGTCACCGGCCGGGAAAAAGGCCTTGGCGAAGTACAGCGAGAATGCGGCGTAGACGTACCAGTCGTACCATTCGACCATGTTGCCGATGGACCCGCTGAAAATCGACTTCAGGCGGCTGGCGGTGGTTTTTTCCGCGGCGGGCGCAGTGGCCGCCCCGGCGGGCAGGGAGGTGGCGTTATCCATCAGGGATACCTTCTCGTTGTTTTTGTGGAGCGCGCCGTGGCGCAGCTTGCCAGGGCAATTGCAGAAGGTGTGCCAAATGGGGGCGGGGTGATTCATTTGAGTGCAGGACCGTGTGGTACCTGGCCTGTAGGAGCGACCTTGCGTCGCGATGGGCTGCAAAGCAGCCCCAGGATCGCTCACAGATAAGCGGATTTTTGCCTATCAACGATTGCAGGTAAGCGGAAATCCGCTCATTCGCGCCCGACAAAGTCCTCGCGCACCAGCCCATGCCGCTGCATTTTTTCGTTAAGCGTACGCCGGGGTAGCTGCAACGCCTCCATCACCGACTTGATCTCGCCCCCATGCAGTCGCAAGGCTGCGCGCAGGCATTGCGCCTCGAACGCTTCCATCTGCTCGCCCAGCGAAGGCCCGGCAGGTGTCACTTCAATGTTTGGCGAACCCAGCCCCAACGCATGCCGCTCCGCCGCGTTGGCCAGCTCACGCACGTTGCCTGGCCAGTCATGCGATAGCAGCTGCGCCAGCTGTGGACCCGTTAACGGCAAGGCGTTACGACCGAGCTTTTCACCTGCGGCACGGGCAAAGTGCTCGAACAGCAGCGGAATGTCTTCGCGCCGCTCACGCAGCGGCGCCAGGTGCAACTCGGCCACATTCAGGCGATAGGCAAGGTCTTCGCGAAAGCGCCCGGCGCGAGCTTCCTCGAGCAAATCTGGCTTGGTCGCGGCAATGACGCGCAAGTCGACGCTGATGCTCTGGTTGGCACCCAGACGCTCCAGCTTCTGCTCCTGGATCACGCGCAACAGCTTGGCCTGTTGCGCCAGTGGCATGCTTTCGATTTCATCGAGAAACACCGTGCCCCCGTTGGCGTACTCCAGCTTGCCGATGCGCTTCCCCTGGGCGCCGGTGAAGGCGCCGCTCTCATGGCCGAACAGCTCGGCCTCGAACAGCGACTCGGGGATGGCCGCGCAGTTGAGTGCGACGAAGGGTTTGCTGGCGCGCGGCCCAAAATCGTGCAGGCAGCGGGCCACGCGCTCCTTGCCACTGCCGGTTTCGCCACGGATCAGCACATTGACCGGCAGGCTGGCCAGCTCCAGTACTTGTCGGCGCAGCTGTTGCAGGCCCTGTGACATGCCCAGCAGCGTGCCTTCCAGGCGGGACTTGAGGTCTGCCTGTTCGTGCAGCCGGCGGTTTTCCAGCACCAGCTGGCGCTTTTCCAGGGCCCGGCGCAGGCTGCCCAGCAGGTGCTGCGGGGTGAAGGGTTTTTCCAGGAAGTCGTAGGCGCCGCTGCGCATGGCCTCCACTGCCATCGGCACGTCGCCGTGGCCGGTCAGCAAGATGACAGGCAAGTCGGGGTCTTCCGCCTGCAGGCGTTCGAGCAACTGCAGGCCATCCATGCCCGGCATGCGCACATCGCTGATGATTACCCCGGGAAAGTGCTGCGGCAGGTGTGCCAGGCACTCTTCTGCGCGTGCGAACAGTTGCACGCCGAAGCCGGACAGGCTCAGCCATTGCTCGACCGCGGTGCGGATACTGGCTTCGTCATCGACGACGATCACTGAATTCAACATACAGGCTCCAGGTCACGGGGCAGGATAAGGCTCAGGCGTGCGCCACCGGGCAGGTTTTCGGCCTGCAACTGGCCACCGGCCTCGTGGACGATGCCGTAGGAAATGGCCAGGCCCAAGCCCAGTCCTTCGCCCACGGGTTTGGTGGTGAAGAACGGGTCGAAGACCTTGGCCAGGTCGGGCTGGGCAATGCCGCCCCCCGAGTCCAGCACACTCAGGCACCACCGCTCGCCCTCGGGCTCGATGCGCACCTCCAGGCGTTTGTAGCGCTTGTCGGCCATGGCGTCGAGGGCATTGCGCAACAGGTTGATCAGCACTTGCTCCAGGCGGATGGCATCGCCGCGTACCCAGGCCGGGCGCGCCAGGTACAGGGCAACCTCTACCTCCTCAGTGCGAATGCGGGTTTCCAGCAGATGCAGTGCCTGGTCGACAACGGTGGCCAGGTCGAGGCGCTCGCGCAGCCCGACCGGGCTGTTGCGGGCAAAGGTTTTCAGGTGGCTGGTGAGCGCGGCCATGCGCGTCAGCATTTGCTCCAGTGGCTCCAATGCCTGGCGCGCTTCGTCATGGCGGCCATGGTCGAGCAGCAGGCGAAGGGTTTCCAGTTGCATGCGCTGGGTGGTCAGTGGCTGATTGATTTCGTGGGCCATGGCGGCCGACATCTGCCCGAGCGCCGCCAGCTTGGCTGATTGCACCAGGCCTTCTTGAGCAGTGCGCAGTTCGCGGGTGCGCTCCTCGACCTGGCGCTTTAGTTCTTGCCGGCTGCGCTGGCGCAGACGGGCCAGGCGCAGGCGCTGGCTGACGAACAGGGCGGCGAACACCAGGCTCAGCCAGACGGCAGCGGCGCCGAGGGCGGCATTGCGGCCGTCGGCGGCGACCTGCGGTTTGCGCAGCAGGTGCAAGGTCCAGTTTTCGCTTTCCAGTGGCAGGCTTTCCCACAGGTACTCGGCGCTGCCCTCGGGGCCTTGCACGCGGCTGAGGGTACTGTTGGCGGCAAAGCGCGTCAGCACCTGATGCTGCAACGGCACCAGCGGTTGCTTGTCGTACTGGCGTGTTTCGGCCAGTTCGGCACGGTCGGCACCACTGAGCGGCTGCAGCTCGCGGTAACGCCAGCCGTCCTGGTTGGCAATGAAGGTGATGCCGCGGGCGTCGCTTACCAGCAGGATGTCGCTGCCCTGGCGCCACTCGCGTTCAAGTTCAGGGAATTCCAGCTTCACCACCATGGCGCCGAGGAAGCGGCCATGCTCGTCGTTCACTGCGCTGGCGAGGAAGTAGCCCGGCACGCCACTGGTCACGCCCACGGCGTAAAAGCGGCCACTGCCCTGGCTGCGGGTCTGCTTGAAGTAGGGCCTGAAGCCGTAGTTGGAACCGACGTAGCTGCTGGGCAGCCGCCAGTTGCTGGCGGCGATGGCCAGGCCGGTGCGGTCAAGCAGTTCGAGCGTGGAGGAATTTGCGGCGCCGTTGATGCGTTCGAGCTTGCGGTTCAGGGCGTTCTGCACCTGTTCGCTGACAGGGTCGCGCAGGGCGGCGATCAGTTCCGGGTCCAGCGCCAGCACGGCGGGCAGGGCGCGGTAGCGGTCTATCAGGGTGTGCAAGGTATTGGCGTACAGGCCCAACTGCTGGCTGGCACGCCGGGCGTCGTCTTCCATGGCCTGGCGCTTGGCCTGGTGCATGGCCCACCCGGCACTGAGGGCGGTGCCCAGCACGATCAACAGGGTGATCAGCCCCAGACGCAGGGCGCGAAAGGAAAAGGGCATCGGGGCGGATCCGGATGATGGTGATATCGGGGTTGGCCTCTTCGCGGGCTTGCCCGCTCCCACAGGTACTGCACAGGTCCATCGGGCTGTGAGTATCCTGCGGGAGCGGGCAAGCCCGCGAAAGGGCCGGTACAGGCGACCTTTCAGTTACAGCAGTTCGAAGCTCTGCTGTTGCACCGCCTGGGAATCCAGCCCGACCTGGACATTGAACTCCCCTGGCTCGGCAACCCGCTGCAGCTGGCCATTGTAGAACTTCAGGTCTTCCTCACTGATGCGGAAGGTCAAGGTGCGTGACTCGCCCGGCTTGAGCATCAGCTTCTGGAAGTTCTTCAGTTCCTTTACCGGGCGGCTCATCGACGCCGACACATCTTGCAGGTACAACTGCACCACGGTCTCGCCGGCTACCTTGCCGGTGTTCGCCACCGTCACCTTGGCCTCCAGTGTATCCCCGCGCTTCAGGTCCTTGTTCGAAAGCTTCAGGCCCGACAGCTCGAAGCTGCTATAGCTCAGACCATAGCCGAACGGGTACAGCGGGCCGTTGGGCTCTTCAAAGTACTGCGAGGTGTAGTTGCCCGGTTTGCCAGGGGTGAAGGGCCGACCGATGCGGGTGTGGTTGTAGTACATCGGGATCTGCCCGACCGAGCGCGGGAAGGTGATGGCCAGCTTGCCGGACGGGTTGTAGTCACCGAACAGCACGTCGGCAATGGCATTACCGCCTTCAGTTCCGGCAAACCAGGTTTCGAGAATGGCGTCGGCCTGCTCTCGCTCCCAGCTGATCGACAGCGGCCTGCCGTTCATCAGCACCAGCACCAGCGGTTTGCCGGTGGCCTTGAGGGCTTTGATCAGCTCGCGCTGGCTGGCCGGAATTTCCAGGGTGGTACGGCTGGAAGACTCGTGGGACATACCGCGGGACTCGCCGACCACTGCCACCACCACATCGGATTGCCTGGCCGCCTTGACCGCTTCATCGATCAGCACCGCAGGCGGGCGCGGGTCGTCGACGATTTCCGGGGCGTCGAAGTTGAGGAAGTTCAGGTAATCGAGGATCGCCTTGTCGCCAGTGACGTTGGAGCCTTTGGCGAAGACCAGCTTGGCCTTGCCTTCCACGGCGCGGCGCAGGCCTTCGCGTACGGTCACCGAATGCACCGGTTTACCGTCGGCGGCCCAGCTGCCCATCATGTCGATCGGGGCATCGGCCAGCGGGCCGACCAGGGCGATGGTGCCGGCCTTTTTCAGCGGCAGGGTCTGGTTGCGGTTTTCCAGCAGCACCAGGCTGCGGCGTGCCACGTCGCGCGCAGCTTCGCGGTGCAGGCGGTCGTTGCCGTAATAGTCTTTCAGGTCGGTTTCGGCTTTGCCGATGCGCACGTAGGGGTCCTTGAAAAGGCCCATGTCGTACTTGGCACCGAGCACTTCGCGTACCGCCTGGTCCAGTTCGCGCTGGGTCACTTCGCCGGACTTCAGCAGGCCTGGCAGCTCTTCGCCGTACAGGGTGTCGTTCATGCTCATGTCGATGCCGGCCTTGATCGCCAGCTTGGCGGCTTCACGGCCGTCACGGGCGACGCCGTGGCGGATCAGCTCCTGGATGGCGCCGTGGTCGCTGATGGTCACGCCTTTGAAGCCCCACTCCTTGCGCAGCAGGTCATTCATCAACCAGGTGTTGGAGGTGGCCGGCACACCGTTGATCGAGTTCAGCGCCACCATCACCCCGCCAGCACCGGCGTCAAGCGCGGCGCGGTACGGCGGCAGGTAGTCGTTGTACATTTTCGGCAGGCTCATATCGACCGTGTTGTAGTCGCGCCCGCCTTCCACTGCACCATACAGGGCGAAGTGCTTGACGATGGCCATGATGCTGTCGGGGTTGGCCGGGCTGCTGCCCTGGAACGAGCGCACCATCACCTGGCCGATCTTCGAGGTCAGGTAGGTGTCCTCGCCGAAGCCTTCGCTGGTACGGCCCCAGCGCGGGTCACGGGCGATATCGACCATGGGGGCAAAGGTCATGTCCAGGGCGTCGGCCGAGGCTTCGATGGCGGCAGTGCGGCCGACCTTGGCGACGGCGTCCATGTCCCAGGTGGCGGCCATGCCCAGGCCGATCGGGAAAATGGTGCGTTCGCCGTGAATGGTGTCGTAGGCGAAGAACATCGGGATCTTCAGTCGGCTGCGCATGGCCGCGTCTTGCATGGGGCGGTTTTCGGGTGCGGTGCGCGAGTTGAAGGTACCGCCGATGCGGCCTGCTGCGATTTCCTCGCGGATCTTTTCGTGGGGCATTTCCGGGCCGATGCTGATCAGGCGCAGCTGGCCGATCTTCTCGGCTTCGGTCATCTGGCTGATCAGGTGCTCGATGAACGCCTGCTTGTCCTGCAGGGGCGGGGCGTAGGGGGCGGCAAGAGCCGCCTGACTGGCAAGGCCCATGGCCAGGCCCAGCAAAGACAGTTTCATCATCAATTCCGTTGTGGGGCCTCTGCCGTATCCAGGGTGATACGCGCGCGGCCGGAGTTTTCAGGCGGCTATTGTTGTACGATTTGCAGGCTTAGGTTCCAGCAGCGGATTATGCCTGAATATGTCCCCTGCGGATGAAGCCCCGAGTGCCGGGACAACAACTATAAGAACGCTCAAGAGACCGACGGCATGACCCCCTTCGACGAGTACCATCAACGGCAGATTGCCGAAGCCATTGCGCGTGCCGAACGGCGCACCGATGCCGAACTGGTGACGGTGCTGGCCCGCCGTGCCGACGATTACGCCTATTGGCCGTTGTTCTGGGCCGCCGTGCTGGCGCTGGTTGTACCGGGCCTGTTGCATTGGCTGCTGGGCTGGCCCGGCGTGCGTGGCTTGCTGGTGGCCAACGTGCTGCTGTTCGTCGGCTTGTGCCTGCTGCTACGCAACCCGCGCCTGGCCGGCTGGCTGATCCCCCGTGGCCTGCGTCGCTGGCATGCTTCTCGGCTGGCCCGCCAGCAGTTTCGCGAGCAGAACCTGCAGCGCACCGCAGGCGCCACGGGCGTGCTGATTTTCGTCAGCGAGGCGGAGCGGCATGTGGAGATCCTGGTCGATCGGGGTATCGAACACTGCCTGGATGCTGAAGCCCGCGCGGCCATGGGTGCCCGCCTTGCCGAACAGGTGCGCCAGGGCCAGACGTTGCAGGGCTTTGTCGAGTGCATCGAGGCGTGTGGCGAGCTGCTTGGCCAGCACGTGCCGGCAACCCATGCCCGTAACGAGTTGCCCAACCGGCTGGTCATTCTCGATTGATTCGGATCCGCCTGGCTTGACGCGTTCCCTGTGGGAGCGGGTTCACCCGCGAATGCTGCCTGGAGGCTACCGACGCATTCGCGGGTAAACCCGCTCCCACAGGGTGTAGAATGCGCTTCCCGCTATTCGAGGCACCGTTTCTCCATGTCCGCCAGTACTTCCGCCCACTCCGCGCCGGATGCGCGCGCTCAGTTTCTCGACCTGCTGAACGCCGCCCTGCACGGCGATACCTTGGTCAAACTGGTGCTGGCGCGCCATGTCGGTGCCGACCAGACATTGCAACGGATCATCGCCAAGCCGCTGCAGGTCAAGGGCCAGCCGTGCCTTTCGCTGGTCTACCGCCACCAGACGCGTGACATCACCCGCAACCTGCCGCTGGACCAGGCCCAGGCGCTGGTCGCCGAGCTGCTGCCAGACAGCTTCCGCAACGCCCACCTGTTCGATGCTGACGGCGAAGTGCAGCTGACCTTCAGCAAGAAGGGCAAGCCGATGCTGCAGCGTCACGGCGCACAGGCACCGCGTGATGTCACTGCCAGCAGCGGCCATGACCGCGAGAAGAAGCGTTACCTGGCGTTGTCGCGCCCGTTTTTGCGTGACCTGGGCGTAACCGATGCACAAGGCGCGCTGATTCCGTCGATGTCGCGCAAATGGAAGCAGATCAACAAGTTCATCGAGGTCTTCGACCACGCCCTGGCCAGCGCTCCGGTGCCTGCCGGGCAGGCACTGCGGGTGGCCGACTTTGGCTCGGGCAAGGGTTACCTGACCTTCGCCATGCACGATTACCTGCGCAACAGCCTGGGCCGCGACGCACAGGTAACTGGCGTGGAACTGCGCCAGGACATGGTCGACCTGTGCAACAGCGCTGCCGCACGCCTCGACCACCCGGGCCTGGAGTTTCAGTGCGGTGATGTGCGCAGCGTGGTGCCTGAGGCCATCGAAGTGATGATCGCCCTGCATGCCTGTGACATCGCCACCGACTACGCCATCCATACCGGTATCCGCTGCAACGCCGCGATCATCATGTGCTCGCCGTGCTGCCACAAACAGATCCGCCCGCAACTGCATAGCCCGGGGTTGCTGCAACCCATGCTGCAGTACGGCCTGCACCTGGGCCAGCAGGCCGAAATGCTGACCGACAGCCTGCGCGCGCTGTACCTGGAAGCCTGCGGTTACGAGACCAAGGTGTTCGAGTTTATCTCGCTGGAGCACACCAACAAGAACAAGATGATTCTTGCGGTGAAGCGGCCCAAGGCGGCAGATAACGGGGCGTTGCTGGAGAAGATTGGCCAGCTCAAGGCGTTCTATGGGGTGCAGGAGCATTGCCTGGAGACGTTACTGCGGGCGGATGGGTTGCTCTGACGGCTGCACGTCGGACCTGATTGAGGCGCACATTGGGTATGAATCTCCAATCGATGTAGGGAAATTCCTAATCGCACTTTGCGGCGATTTCTTTCATCAGCCTTTCTGTAGTGTGGCGTGCACGCTTGTCGAGCGTTTTGGTTGTCAATTGACAACTCTCGAGTGGCGGGCTCACACTGGAGAAAGCTGATGGCACGCCCCTGTCACGCCAAGAAAGAGGTCGAGCAGGCCTTGAGGCACGCAGAGTCAAAGGGATGGAAAATCGTAGTGGGCGGTGGGCACTGTTGGGGAAAGATGTATTGCCCCCTCAATGATGCCGATTGCCGGTGCGGGGAATACTGCATTGTCAGCGTATGGAGCACGCCGAAGAGTGCTGGCAATTTTGCGCGACAGCTAAAGCGTGTGGTCGACAACTGTTCGGGCAGCCGGAAGGCAGCTCATGCGCCGAATGCTTGGAAGGAGTAATCGCAATGGAGTACGAGTTCACCCTGAAGTATCAATTGGGCGAAAACGAAGATACCGATGTGCTATTGGAGCGTCTGGCTGAAGGCGGGTGTGATGATGCGTTGGTTGGCGTAGGTCAGCCGGGTCGGTTGGCACTGGCATTCATTCGCGAATCTTCCTCTGCCAAAGAGGCTATCGAGAGCGCGCTTGCTGACGTTGGCAAAATTGTTCCGCGGGCTCGCCTGATCGAAGCGACTCCCGATCTCGTGGGGCTTACCGATGTGGCTGAGATCATCGGCATGTCTCGGCAAAACATGCGGAAATTGATGGTGGCGCATTCGGTCAGCTTTCCTGCACCTGTTCACGATGGCAGTACTTCTCTCTGGCACCTTGCCGACATTTTGCTCTGGTTGCAGGAGCGAGGCAGCTACTCGATTGCTCAGGGCACCTTGGAGCTGGCTCGCATAGCGATGGCTGTCAATGTTTCCAGTTCATACAAGCGTGTTTTCGGCGAGTCTGGCTTGGCCCATTGAGCTTGAGCACCGAGCCCACCTCATCTTCGGTTAAGCGGCATCTCAATAGCTAACGCCGCCAGCCCCATCGGATGCGTACTGGCATCAAAGAAATGCACCTGCGTCCCCGCCAGATTTCCGAATCGATCAATATAGTGTTGCTTCTGGTTGATCACTGAAGCCTCGCTCAATGGCCTTATGGCAATCGACAGATGCTGTGGCCGCGCCTGGCGGATGGCTTCGAGCAGGTGCTGGTCACTGCTGTCCAGATGCTGCCCGAACAGGCATAGCCCCTGGCTTTCCCGGGCCATCTGCCCCAGGCACCAGCTCAGGTAGTCCGAGTTGCGGATGGCGCGCAGTTTTTCGTCGCTGCGGTCTTCGTTGACGAACAGCGGCACCTCTGCGGGGATGTTCACCGCAAAGCCATCGAGCAGCTCGGCGTTGTCGGCGCTGCGTTGGCGTGTGGTGCCGTCAGGCAGCTTGAGCAAGTGCAGGCCGCCATGCAGGTGCAGCACCCGGGTGCCTTCGCTGCGGGTGCGGCGCACATCGAAAAAGCCTTGCTCGTCGAACAGGTTGGCGAAGCCCTGCGGAGCATGTTGTACGGCCCAGGGCAGCAGCAAGTCGTAGTTGCTGGTGTAGATACTGCGGTAGCCGCGCAGGGCCTGGTTGAGGGCTGCCAGGGTGGTGGCTGGCATCAGTGACCACGGCAGGTGCACCGTGCGCACGGCGTGGATCAACCCTTCCTTGATCGAGTAGTAGCGGTTCAGCGGCGCGGTGGAGTTGATGGCCAGCGCGGCGTTGGCGCGCACGGTGGTGTTGAGGGCGCTGAGCACGGGCTCGAACAGTTCTGTGCCCAAGGATTTGAACAGCGCCTGGTCGCTGACCGCCAGGCCTTTCTTGCGGCCGGCGCGTTGCGCTTCCTCGAACAGCGAGAAGTAGCCAAACGGCTTCCACACTGCGCGGCTGGCACCGTTGCCCAGCAGCAGGGCGTCGCAGGGGTGGCGGGCAGCGAGTTCTGGCCAGGGGGTGAGGGTGGCGTCAAGTGCGGGCATGCTGGGGTCCGTTGGGTGGAGCGGAGAACGGGGGCGACTTTAGCATGTCATGCACGGTGTGCGAGGGTTGGTGTCCACGCCAGGGTCTTGTGTTGGCTGCACTGGCCCTGTCGCCGGCAAGCCAGCGCCTACAGGTACGGCACAGCCCATGAGCCTTGCGTCGTACCTGTGGGAGCTGGCTTGCCGGCGATAGGGCCAGTGGTCATAAAACACCTCTTTAGTCCTGCTCGGCAGCCGGCACACCGCGGTTCCGGTTGCGCCACACCCGGTACGCGCGAATCCCGGCCCGTACCGATCCGAACAGCAGCTTGTCTTCCATTTCCCGCGCCATCCCCGAGCGCACCAGCATGCGCAGGAACGTACCCCGGGCGCGTGCGATGGCAAAGAAGATGCCTTGCGCGGCCAGGGTGTCGCGTACTTCACGCAGGGCAGCGATGCCGCTGACGTCGATGTTGGTGACTGCTTCGGCATCGAACAGCACGGCCTTGGGCTGGTCCTGGCTCTGTACCGCCTCGAGCAGGCGCATCTTGAAGTAGTCGGCGTTGAAGAACAGGATCGCGTCGTCGAAGCGGTACACCACCAGCCCTGGCACGGTGCGCGCGTCCTTGAATTTGCGGATGTCGACCTGGCCTTCGGTCCCAGGCAGCCAGCCCAGTACGGCATCGGTGGGCTGGTAGATGCTGTACAGCAGGCGCAGGATCGCCAGGGTGACGGCAAACACGATACCGGGCAGCACGCCCAGACCCAGTACGCCGACCGTGGTCAGCAGACACAGCCAGAACTCGAAGCGGCTAAGACGCCGGATGCTGCCCAGTGACTTGATGTCGATCAGCCCCCAACCGGCCATGAGCAGCACGGCGCCCAGTGCACCCTGCGGGATCCACGCCATGGGCGCGGTGAAGAACAGCAGGATCAGGGCGATCACCAATGCCGCGATGATGCCCACCAGCTGGCTTTTGCCACCGACCATGTCGTTGACTGCCGTACGCGAGTCGGCGCCGCTGATGGCAAAGCCCTGGGAGATGCCGGCCGCCAGGTTGCTGACGCCCAGGGCGACGAACTCGTGGTTGGCGTTGATCGCATAGCCATGCCGGGCGGCAAAGCTGCGCGCTGTCAGCATCGCGCTGCAGAAGCTGACGGTGGCAATACCCAGGGCGTCGCGCAACAGGCTTTTCATTTCCTCCAGGTTGCTGTGCGGCCAGGCCAGCTGCGGGATGCCGGCAGGTACCGGGCCCAGGACGGCAACGCCGAAGCGGTCAAGGCCGAACAGCCCGGCCAGCAGCATGAACAGCGCCACTACCGTGAGGGCTGCAGGCAGGCGCGGGTAGCGCCGCGGCAGCCAGATCAGCAAGCCCAGGGCGGACAGGCCGATGAGCAACGTGACCCAGTGAATTTCCCCCAGGCGCTGGAAGAAATTGATCAGGCTGAGGATGAAACCGTCGCCTTCGATCTTGAACCCTACTACTTTGGACAGCTGCCCCGCGATCAGGCTCAGGCCGATGCCGTTGAGGTAGCCGATCAGGATTGGCCGCGAGAAGAAGCTGGCGATGAAGCCGGCACGGGCAAGGCCGGCAGCAATCAGCATCACGCCGACCAGCACGGTGACGATTACCGACAGTTCAACGATGCGCTGCGGGTCGCCCATGGCCAGCGGAGCCACAGCACCGGCGATCATCGCGCAGGTGGCGGCATCGGGGCCGACCATTAGTTGCCGCGAGCTGCCGACCAGGGCATAGACCATCATGGGCAGAACGCAGGCATACAGGCCGTATTGTGGCGGCAGGCCGACGATTTGCGCATAGGCGATGGCGATGGGGATCTGGATCGCTGCGACCGAGAGCCCGGCCTGCAGGTCGGCATGCAGCCACTCGCGGCGGTAGTGCAGCAGGTTGGCAAGGCCCGGTAGCCAGCGGGAAAGAAACATGCGTCATCCTTTCGAAATGTTTCACGAATCCATTGAGCATATGCGCCACAAGCCGTTTCGCGTGCACGCGTATACATCCGCAGGGCATTGAAGCGGATCAGCAGGCAATTGGCCATAGGCCAGGTCAACGTGGAGGCAGAAACGAAAAAAGGAGCCAAGGCTCCTTTGGACTGCGATGACGTTGCTGGAACGTCATGCTGGAATGCAATGTGGAGCGGGTAGAGGGAATCGAACCCTCAACTAAAGCTTGGGAAGCTTTCGTTTTGCCACTAAACTATACCCGCGTCTGCGCAGCACTTTTTACCAGAACCCTCCAGGAATTAGAAGCCCAAGTTATAAAAAAAGCTTGTCGGCACCCCATGGCTTGCGGGATCAGCTACAGAGTGCCGAGGCGCTCAGATGGCCAACGCATGCTGCCCCTGCTGAACCTGCCGGTAGTGTTGACGAGGCTCACGCACAGTCGGCTTGAGGAAGCCCAGCAGGGCGCTACGGGTATTTTCGCAGGCGGTCTTGTTTTCCATGTCGAGGAAATGCCCCGCGTCGCGGATCACGCTGAACTGGCTTCTGCCCACATGCTTGCCGAACTGCCGGGCATCTTCGGCCGTGGTGTATTCGTCGCGGTCGCCGTTGACGAACAGTACCGGGATGTCGATATTCCGCGCACCCTCCAGCGCTCGTCCCAGGTCGTGTTGCAGTACCTGGTTGATGTGAAAGTGCATCTGCGCGTACTCGTGGCTGTCCAGGCTGCTGACGTGCCGGTAGTTGAAGCGCTTGAACAGTGACGGCAAGTGCTTGCCGATGGTGTCGTTTACCAGGTTGCCGACCTGATACCGGTCGCAGGCGGCCAGGTACTGGCAGCCACGGTCCAGATAGTCGCGCATCGGCTCGTTGATCACCGGCGAGAACGAACTCACCACTGCCTTCTTCACGTTCCGCGGCTGGTGCGCCAGCGCCAGCAGCGTGCTTGCGCCACCCCACGAGAACGACATTACATGGTCTGCCTGAAAGTGCTCTATCAGCTCCAGGAGGATATGCGACTCGGTCTCCTTGCTGATCAGGCGCTCCTGACGGTTATGCGGCTTGGACTTGCCGGCATATGGCTGGTCGAACAGTACTACATTGAACTGCGGGTGCAGGTTACGTACCGTCTGGGCGAACGAGGCGGTGGTGGCCAGCGAGCCATTGATCAGGATGATCGTATTCTCGGCCGCATCCGCGCGATAGAACTCCGTGTAAACCCGATACTGACCTTGGATATCAAGTACAGCGATTTCTGGCCTCATGTCATCGACTCCTGGCGCAAAAAGGGTATTCGCGTCACCTAGGGTGCACGTTCTTTATGACAGGTAGGCATTTGCCTGAAGAGAAACCGGGGGGCCCTGTGTCGATCCTTGGCACGTGCGTCGACGGTATTGTTTTTGGCGGGCAATTTGCCGTGCCCCAAGGCATCAAGGCTTTGGGTAGCCGGCAAAAAGTGTCTTCGACTGCAAGCGTGACTTGGTAGTCACATGCAGACTGACGATTTGGATTCAAGCAGTGGGTCGCGGATCGCGCAAGTGCCGTTCGGGGGGAAATGTGACTTTTGTCGCTCAGTGGTCGTATGACGACCCTGCACTGTCTGTGCCGGCCTATACAGTGGCTATCTCTGCCGCCGTCAGCTCCCGGAAGTCCCCCGGCGCCAATCCCGGGTCCAGGCGGATCGCTCCCATGCTCTCCCGGTGCAACATCACCACCTTGTTGTCGAAGAACCCGAACATGCGTTTGACCTGGTGATAGCGCCCTTCGACGATCGCCAGCCGAGCCCGGCGCGGGCCGAGGATATCCAGCTGGGCGGGCTGGGTAGTCAGGTTCTCGAAGGCAAAGTAGAAGCCCTCACGGAACCTGGCCACATAGTGCTCGCCAATTTCGTTTTCGGTTTCCACCAGATAATGCTTTGGCAGCTTGGTGGCAGGCTGGGTCAGGCGCCGAGACCATTGGCCATCGTTGGTCAGGAGCATCAACCCGGTGGTGTTGAAATCCAGGCGCCCGGCAATGTGCAGGTCATCACGCAGTGCTGTGGGCAGCAGGTCGAGCACGGTGGGGTGTTGCGGGTCCTGGGTGGCGCTGACGCAACCCTGTGGCTTGTGCAGCATCAGGTAACGCGCGGGGCGGCCCGCCTGGAGCAATTGCTCGTCCAGCTCGACACGGTTGAATTCACGCACCTCGGTCAGCGGGTCGCTGACTACTCGGCCATCCAGGCGCACACGGCGTTGCGCCAGCATCAGGCGAACTTGCTGGCGGTTGTGGCAGGGGAGGTTGGCGAGGAAACGGTCGAGGCGCATTGGAACAGGTCAGTGGGGAGTGGTGGAGCGCAGTTGTGCTTCAACGGCGGCGCAGCGCGGGCACAGGCAGGCTTTGTCCCGCAACTCGGCGGGCAGGGCCTGCAGCACGGCCGGATCGATACTGACGCTATAGCACCAGCAAGCCTGGGTGGCCCGACGCGGGTCGGCCAGGCTGCATTGGTTCAGGGCTCCGCAAGCGGGGCAGTGTTGGCTGTCATTCATGGCGGGTTTCACTGCAGACGCGGTTGCGGCCGGCCTGCTTGGCACGATAAAGCGCACGATCGGCGCGGGTCAGCAGGGCGTGCAGGGTATCCCCTGGCTGCAGGCTGCTCAGGCCGATGCTGATAGTCAGGCGCAGCGGCTGTTCTTCGTAGCTGAAGGTCAACTGTTCGGCACGGCGGCGGATCTTTTCCGCCACCTCGATGGCCTGTCGGCCTTCGGCTTCACGCAGCAGCACGATGAATTCCTCACCGCCCCAGCGGCACAGTATATCTGACTGGCGCAGGCTGCCTTGCAGTACATTGGCGAATTGGCGCAGCACTTCGTCGCCTGCCAGGTGGCCATGGGTGTCGTTCAGCGCCTTGAAGTGGTCCAGGTCGATCAGCAATGCCACCAGCGGCCCACTGTCGCGCTGGGCTTCGTGCAGGGCTTGGGCGGCGAGCAGGTCGAAGCTGCGCCGGTTGGGCAGGCCGGTGAGGCTGTCGAGGGTAGCCAGGGCTTCGGTGCTGGCCTGGTGACGGCGGACCATGGCATGCACCAGCGCCAGGACCACCAGCGTAATCATCGCGCAGATGGCCAGGTTCAGGTACAGAGAGTGGCGGATGCGGTCGAGGGCGCCGGTTTCGCGCTTGTCCACCAACAGGTACCAGTCCAGTTCGGGCAGGTGGCGCACATTCAGGAAGTGGCTGTGGTTATCGCTGTCGCGGTATTCGTGGCTGCCTTCACCGGGCACCAACTGCTCGGCCAGTACGTCGTTCAGTTCGGGGTTGTCGCTGAGCGGCTGGCCGACCCGCAGACCATGCGGGCCACCTTCCGAGCCGGTCATCAACACCCTGCCCTTGGCGTCGGTGAACACCACCGAACGCTGGTAGCGGCGTTGATACTGGTCGATCAGCTTGACTACCGACGATACGCTCAGCCCGACGCCGGCGGCACCGATGAAGCGGTGCTGGTAGTCGTGCACCTGGTAGTTGATGAAGACCGCCAGGCTGTCCTGGTTGGCCATGTCCAGATCGACGTTGATCTCATAGGGGGCTTTGAGGTCACGCAGGCGGAAATACCAGGCATCTCGCCAGGTGCCTGGTTCGACGTGCTTCAGCACGCCTTTGGCCTGGTAATAAGTGAGGGTGCGGTCAGACACGAAAAAGGATGTGGAAGTGTCCTGCTTGCCCATGACTTCGCCAAGGTAGCGCGTCATGCGCTCGGTATCCTGCTCGCCGGACAGCACCCAGTCGCGCAGGAAGGTGTCCTGGGCCATCATCGAGGCGATCAGCACCGGACGGATAAGGTCCTTCTGGATTTCCGAGTAGACCGTGTCGGAAGTCAGCGGCAGTTCGGTATTGATGATGCCGTCGCGAATGGCGCTGCGCGAGGCGAAGTAGCTGAGCAGTGAAGTGGCGAGGAAGCCGCAGGCCAGTAGCACCAGCAGGGTAAAGATCAGCGAGCGCTGCGAAAACAGAGCGGAACGTAACGGCATGATCTTCCCGTGATGTGTGCCAGGGCGCCCATTCTAGTGAGATGGCCGGCAAATGACTGCAAGTTTTTTGGGGTTATCGCACCTGTATCAAATTATTGCATAAACGGCACTGCACCTCGGCTTCGCGGTCTTATTCAGTGTCGATGAACGCGTTATGCATCGATGCTCGCCAGCGCCGCTGTTCGGGCACTCCAGCGGTCCAGGAGGCCGCCATGTACTCTCGAATCCTGTTGATCGCCCTCTTGGGGCTGATGACTTCTGCCTGCGCCCCGTACTACGAGAGCGGGGGCTATTATCGCTCGGATTACTACTCTACCGACCGCTACGTGTCGCCAGGGTACTACCGCTATGACCGTTACTACGTGGCGCCGCAACCGCGCTATTACTACCAGCCGGCACCGCGTTATTACTATCGGTCGGCGCCCGCGCCGCAATACCGGCCGTATCCGCAGCCGGGTGTGAACCAGTGGCACGGCAACCCGCGCTATGACTATGGCAACCGCAATCGGCAGGACTACAGGCAGGATCGGGACCGGCATGATTATCGTGATGGCAGCCAGCGCTACCAGCACGGCGACTGGCACTCCAATGGGCAGGGTAATGATGGCGGACGCCGGGATGGCCGACCTGGGCAAGGGCGAGGCGGAAACTGGCAGCGTTAGTTGAATGAACGCTGCCCCAGATCCTTGAAGTCAACTCAGATCCGCCAATGGATGCCGCCCCTCCCACGCCTTGGAAAAATGCGCCTCGACTACCGCCGCCGGCACCTGAGCCACATCCGGCCAGTGCCAGCGGGGGTGGTTGTCCTTGTCCAGCAAGCGGGCTCGCACGCCTTCGCTGAATTCCGGGTGGCGGCAGCAATTCAGGCTCATGCAGTATTCCATCTGGAACACTTGCGCCAAAGACAGGTGCTGCGCCCGGCGAATCTGTTCCCACACCAGGTGCGCGGTCAGCGGGCAGCCGTCGTGCAGCCGCTGGCCTGCTTCTGCAAGCAGTGGGTCGTCATGGTGCTTGAGCCCCTCCAACGCCCGCCAGGCCGCTGCAGCATCGGCCACATCCAGCAACGCATCGATCACCTGCCGCCGTGGCAGCCACTGGGCTTCGGGCAGCTCGGCGCAGGCGCGGTGCTGTTCGGCCTTGAGCAGGCTGTTCAATTGCAGGGCGGTCTGCTCCTGCCAGTTCAGTTGCAGCAGCTCTTCGATCAGTGCCTCTTGCTGGTGCTCCCCAAAAAAGCGGTCCGCCAGGCCCAGATCGAGGGCGTCGCGTGCATTGATCGGCGCTCCGGTCAGCCCCAGAAACAACCCCAGCTTGCCCGGCAGCCGGGCGAGGAACCAACTGGCACCCACGTCGGGGTACAGGCCGATACTGATTTCCGGCATCGCCAACCGGCTACTGGGTGTGACAATGCGTACATTGGCGCCCTGCAGCAGCCCCATGCCGCCGCCCAGCACATGCCCATGGCCCCAGCACAGCAGCGGCTTGGGGTAGGTGTGCAGGGTGTAATCCAGGCGGTATTCGGCGGCGAAGAACGTGGCGGCCAAGGGCGGCACGCTGCCGGGGTGCTCACGGCAAGCCTGCACCAGTGCCCGCACATCGCCCCCGGCGCAGAATGCTTTGCTGCCGTTACCGCGCAGCAGCACGCAGACGACCCCAGGGTCGCGCGCCCAGTCATGCAGTTGTTCGCCCAGCACCTCGATCATGGGCAGGTTCAAGGCATTGAGCGCCTTGGGCGCATCCAGGGTTGCGATGCCGATGCGGGCGCCGTCGGCGCCGGTGAGTACCTCACAATGAATGGCCATGGACTACCTCGCTCAGTCATCGCACAAGTATGGCCTGCCTGCCCGAACATGCCGGTCGTCGGTCGGATCGTTTGACAAGCGGGATGGGCTTACCTAGTGTCGCGCCATTGTTTACGGATGCCCCCATGACTGACGACGATCGCATCAAACTCGAACCCAGCTGGAAAGCCGCACTGCGCGCTGAATTCGACCAGCCCTACATGCATCAACTGCGCGAGTTCCTGCGCAGCGAGCGGGCCGCCGGGAAGGAAATCTACCCGCCAGGGCCGCTGATCTTCAATGCGCTCAACTCGACACCGCTGGATCAGGTGAAGGTGGTCATACTCGGCCAGGACCCCTATCACGGGCCGGGCCAGGCGCACGGCCTGTGTTTCTCGGTGCAGCCGGGCGTGGCCACGCCGCCGTCGCTGGTCAATATCTACAAGGAATTGCAGCGCGACCTGAACATCCCGATCGCCAGCCACGGCTACCTGCAGAGCTGGGCCGAGCAGGGCGTCCTGCTGCTCAACACCACCATGACTGTGGAGCGTGCCAATGCCGCGTCGCATGCCAAGAAGGGTTGGGAGTTGTTTACCGATCGGGTGATCCAGGTGGTCAGCGAGCAGTGCCCGAACGTGGTGTTCCTGTTGTGGGGGGCGCATGCGCAAAGCAAGCAGAAGCTGATCGACGGGACCAAGCACCTGGTGCTGAAGTCGGTGCATCCGTCGCCGTTGTCCGCTTACCGCGGGTTTCTGGGGTGTGGGCATTTCAGCCGGGCCAACAGCTTCCTGGAGCAGCGGGGGCTTGTGCCCATTGACTGGGCACTGCCCCCGTTGTGAAAAACCCAGTGGGGTACGTGATTGCTCAGGGGGTCATGCTGATACGTGGCTCGCCGCTTTGGCCAATTGCAACACCCCGCGCATGGTTCTGGCGCACATACGCAACCAAGGCCTCCACGTCGGAGATGCCAGCGTCCTGACGTTGCCTTCCTTCCTTGAGCGTAGTCAAGCCACCGCCACCATCGGCCAGGAACAGATTGCTGACCACCCGGTAATAGGTCGATGGTTCAACGCGTTTGCCGTCGAGACGTACGCTTTCCTCGACAACCCGGCTGCCAGCCGGCCGTGATCCATCCCATTCATAATGGAAACCTTTGGATACTTGCAGTGGATTGAAATTGCCCCTGTTCCATTGAAGGTTGAGCAGTTCAATGATCTGCTTGCCTGTCAGCTCCTGAACCACCAGTGGGTTATCGAACGGTTGTACGGCGAATAACTGTTCGTAGGTCAGGTCACTGTTGGCAGGCTGTATAAGATCACTTCGCAACCCACCCAGATTGAGGAAGGCAATCTGTGTCTGAAATGGCTGGGTCATGGCCAGTTGGGCATCCGTGACGAAGTTCCCCAAGGTGGTTTCACCGGCGGCATTTACTTTGCGGTTAAGCTCTGCTGTGGCGATGCGGCCTATGGGTTCGAGCAATTTTTCCCCGGAGCGGTGACGCACTTCTTCCAGCAAGCTGGTCAACTTGGCATTCGGCACGTAAGCCTGCGGGTCTACCGGAAGATTGCGGGCGGTGATGGTTTTGACGTTATGGGTTCCTGGCGTTACCTCCAACTTCAACTGGGTCATGAAGTGGCCGTATTTGCCAGCCTGGGTAATGCTCAGGTCACCGACCTTGCATTGATAGCTGGCATGCGAATGGCCGCTGATCACGGCATCTACTGCGGGATCCAGCCGTTTCGCCACGTTTACGATTGCGCCATCCAGCTGGCTGCAATCCTGCTTGTCGAACGGCTCGGAGGTATGTCCCCCCTGGTGCATGACTGCAATGATTGCATTGACGCCTTTGGCTTTCAGCTCCGGAATCACTTCATTGATGGCGTGCGCTTCATCCGTGGCTTTGAGCCCTGCGAATGCTCTCGCCGAGACCACTTTTTCCATGTTCCGCGGCACTGCACCGACAAACGCTATCTTGACGCCTTTTACCTCCTGGATATGGTAGGCCGGCAGCAAGCGTTTGCCCGTCGTGGTATCGATCAGGTTGGAGGCTATGTAAGGGAAGCCACTTCCTGGAAAGGTGCCGCGGAACTTGCACGCCTTTTCCGGGCGCGTTGATTCGCACCCTCCGTGAATCTGGCGGAGGAACTCCGCCTTGCCGGCATCCAGTTCGTGGTTCCCGGATGAGCTGACAATCATGCCCATCGAGTTCAGGGCCTCAAGCACTGGCTCGTCAGCCCAGAGTGCTGAAGTTGCGGGGCTGCCCCCTATCAGGTCGCCCGCCCCAATGAACAGCAGTTCGGGGTCTTGCTTTCGCAGTTCATCGAGCATGGCGCCGAGTGTGGCAATGCCGCCATAAGTCAGGCGGGTAACGCCCTGCGCGCTGGGGTAGTCTTGAGGGTTGGGTTCCATGTAACCATGAAGATCATTGATGGCGACCACGTTGATCTGGACGGGTGCAGGTGACTCTGCGGCAAGACTGCCTCCACTGAAGGCAAGGCAAGCCCAGGCAATGGCCGAGCGACAGTTGCAAGAAAGACGGACCTTCATCATTACCTCTTGAGTGCCGGGAAGTGTGTGGGTTTGCCGCCGATGAGGGCAGCAAACCGACTCTATTCACCCAGGCACTGGGCAAGTGGTAACTATCTATTTTCAGGGGGCTTGCAGCGCGATTACCTGTTATCCCACAAGCGGAAAAGCGGTTCTGCGAGAAACAACACCAAGATCAACCGCATCACCTGCAGCGCCGTCACCAGCGGCACTGACAATTGCAACGTTTCGGCCGTGAGGCTCATTTCGGCGATACCTCCAGGCATCATGCCCAGGGTAAGCGAACGAAGGTCCAGCGCTGTCATCTCACTCAACACCCACGCGGCACTGCCGGCAATGGCCATGCACAGTGCCGTGGCCAGCAGCGTGCGGGCCAGAAACGACGGGGCCCGGCGGAAGAATGCGCGGTTGAAGTGACAGGCCAGGCCGCTGCCGATCAGCCACTGGCCGATCTGGCTGGCGCCATTGGGCAGGGCGATCTGCAGGTTACCGGCCAGGCTGACGGTGGCCGCCACCAGTAATGGCCCGAACAGCCAGGGGTTGGGTTGGCGCAACCGTTGCCAAAGGAATGCCACGGCGATGCCGAGCGGAGTGATCACCCCCAGCCAGCCCCAGCTGACGCTACCGGCGTGATTGAGCGGCACCCCGTCACCCAGCAGAAACTTGAACAGCGCGGGCACGCACAGCACCACCGCCAGTACCCGCAGGCTCTGCGCCGCCGCCACCTGGCTGAGCACTGCACCGTTACGGGCCCCCAGGTTGACCATCTCACCCGAGCCTCCAGGCATGCTGGCGAAGAATGCCGTGGCGCGGTCTTCACCGGTGCGCCGTAGCAGCCACACGCTGATTACGCTGGACAGGGTGGTGAACAGGGCGCCGAAGAGGATCAGCGCAAAATGGCTGCCCACCTGTTCGATCACCGCTGGCGTAAAGTGCAGGCCAATGCCGATGCCGATGATGCACTGCCCGCATTTGCGGCCGTTGGGAATCTCCGGCAGTTGCCAAGGTGTCAGGCAGCGCACCAGTATGATCGCCAGCAGCGAACCCACCATCCATGGCAAAGGCCAGCCGACCCGGCTGGCGAGGTAACCGCCAGCAAGGCCGACCAGCCCGGTTGCGACAAACAGCGGCAACGGTCTATCAGGCATCGGCCAGGGCCCGACGCTGCAGGCTGCGTTTGCGCCAGATGCGCAGCAGCGGCAGGGTAAGCATCAACACCACCAGCGCCCATACGCCCATGCTGATCGGGCTCGACCAGAGGATGCCCAGTTCACCGTTGGAGATCGACAGTGCGCGGCGCAGGTTCTGCTCCATCAGCCCGCCCAGGATGAAGCCGAGCAGGATCGGCGACAGCGGGAAGTCCAGCTTGCGCAGGATGTAACCCATGATGCCGATGCCGACCATCAGGAACAGGTCGAAGGTGGTGGCATGCACGGCGTATACGCCGATGGCCGTGATGATGGCGATCACCGGCACCAGCGCCCAGTTCGGCACGGCGAGGATACGGGTGAAGATGCGGATCATCGGAATGTTGAGGATCACCAGCATGATGTTGGCGATGAACAGCGAAGCGATCAGGCCCCAGACAATGTCCGGCTGCTGTTCGAACAGCATTGGGCCGGGGGTGATGTTGTACAGGGTCAGGGCGCCGATCATCACTGCGGTAGTGCCAGAGCCAGGTACCCCCAGGGTCAGCATCGGGACCAGCGCGCCACAGCAGGACGCGCCGATGGCGGTTTCCGGGGCTGCCAGGCCACGGGCATCGCCCTTGCCGAACTTGCCGCTTTCCCCAGCCAGGCGTTTCTCGGTCATGTAGGCCACGGCGCTCGCCAGCGTTGCACCGGCGCCAGGCAGAACGCCCATGATGAAACCGAGCAGGCCGCAGCGGATGTTGACCACAAATACCGAAGCCGCTTCCTTGAAGTTGAACAGCATGCGCCCGGTCGCTTTTACCGCCTGGTGACCATGGTGGGTCTTTTCCAGCAGCAACAGGATTTCACTGATGGAGAACAGGCCCAGCACCAGCACCACGAACTGGATACCGTCGGCCAGGTGCACGCTGTCACCGGTGAAGCGGTAAACGCCGCTGTTGGCATCGATGCCCACGGCCGACAGGAACAGGCCGATCAGGGCGGCAATGAAGGTTTTCAACGGTTTGTCACCCGCCATGCCGCCCAGGGCGACAATGGCGAACACCATCAGTACGAAGTATTCCGCCGGCCCGAAGGCGATGGCCCATTTCGCCAGCAGCGGGGCGAACAGCACCATGCCGCAGGTGGCGATGAAGGCGCCGATGAACGAGCTCCAGGCCGACAGCGACAGGGCAACGCCTGCCAGGCCTTGGCGAGCCATCGGGTAGCCGTCCAGGGTGGTCATCACGGTCGAGGCTTCGCCCGGGATGTTCAGCAGGATCGAGCTGATACGTCCGCCGTATTCGCAGCCCAGGTACACCGCGGCCAGCAGGATCAGCGCCGACTCTGGCGGCAGGCCCAGGGCGAAGGCGATGGGGATCAGCAGGGCCACGCCGTTGATCGGGCCCAGGCCCGGCAGCAGGCCGACCACAGTGCCGATCAGGGTGCCGGAGAGGGCGGTGACCAGGTTGTAAGGGGACAGGGCAACGCCGAAGCCCTGGCCCAGGTAGCTCAAGGTATCCATGTGTCAGTTCTCCAGTACGCTGAGCAGGCCAAGGGGCAGGGGCACGTCCATCACGCGGTCGAACAGCCAGTAGAGAAGCAGGCTCATGCCGGCTACCACGATGGCGCTCTGCAGCCAGCGGCCGCCATACAACCGGGCCATGGGCAGGCCGACCAGGATGGCGCTGAGGATGAAGCCCAGGGCTTCGAAGGTGGCCGCGAAGACGATCAGCAGGCCTACGCAGGCGGTGATCTTGGTCAGGGTTTCGCGGTCCAGTTCCGGTTCGTCGTCCTTGCGCACGATGGGCGTGGGGCGGAACACCAGGTACAAGAGGCCCAGGCTCATGAGGCCAAGCATCAGCAGTGGGTAGGCGCGCGGGCCTACCGGTTCATAGGAAAACGCCGCCTGGTAGGGCCAGGCCATCACGGCCAGGGCGGCGCACACCGCCAGCAGGGCCAGGGCGAAGATGCGTTGCAGGATCATTGGGGAATCCTCGTTGGGATTGCTCAAGTGAGATGCAAGTCCTGTAGGAGCGGCCTTGTGTCGCGATGGGCCGCACAGCGGCCCCTGGCACAGCCGATACGATGCTTCGGGCACATCGCATCGGCAGGTTTAGCGGCCGCTTCGCGCCCGATCGCGACACAAGGCCGCTCCCACAGGGGTGGTGGTGAATCCGACAGGCTTACTGGATCAGGCCAAATTCCCTGGCCAGTGCCTTGTAGTCGGCCACTTGCTTCTTCACGTAGCCGTCCAGCTCTTCGCCGGTCATGGCGAACGGGAACAGCTCGCGCTGGTCACGCAGCTTGGCGAAGTCTTCCGAAGCCAGCATCTTGTCGAACGAAGCCTTCCACCAGGCATAGTCCTCGTCGCTCACCTTTGGCCCAAGGTAGAAGCCGCGCACTACCGGCCAGACGATGTCGTAGCCTTGCTCCTTGGCGGTGGGGATGTCTTTCATCTCGGGCTCGTCCAGGCGGTTTTCCGAAAACACTGCAAGGATGCGCATGTTGCCGCTCTGAATGTGCGGCATGGAGTCGGAAATGTCGGTAGAGCCGACCTGGATGTGACCGCCCAGCAGCGCCGTGGCAATTTCGCCACCGCCTTCCAGGGCCACGTAGCGCAGGTCACGCGGGTTGATGCCGGCAGCCTTGGCGATCAAGGCAGTCTGCATCCAGTCCTGGCTGCCGACGGTGCCGCCAGAGCCGATCACCACCTTGCTCGGGTCTTTTTTCAATGCCGCGACCAGGTCGTCGAGGGTCTTGTAGGGCGAGTCGCTTTTCACGGCGATGGCGCCGTAGCTGGTGCCGACAGCCGCCAGCCACTTTACTGCGTTTTCGTCGAAGCGGCCGAACTTGCCTTGGGCCAGGTTCAGTAGTGAGCCGCTCGACCAGGCCACCAGGGTACCGGCATCGGCCGGGCGTTGGGCGACCACGGCGTTGTAGGCCACCGCGCCAACACCGCCGGGCATGTAGGTGACGCGCATGGGTTTGCTGAGGATCTTTTCCTGCACCAGGGCGCTTTGCACCAGCTTGCAGGTCAGGTCGAAGCCACCGCCCGGCGAGGCGGGGGCGATGCATTCAGGGCGTTTCGGTTCGGCGGCCAGAGCGTTGCCGGCCAACAGCAGGCAGCCGGTAGCGAGAACGAGGCGGCGCAGTGAAAAGGTCATCGTCTATCTCCGTGAGCGTTGTTGTTATTGGATTACCGCTATGGGGTTACCACAGCGCCACGCTGTAGCTGACCAACAGCCTCACTTCGTCCGCGTCGCGGGCGAAGTTGGAGCGGAAGGTGGCGTTGCGCAGGCGCACGGCGACGTTCTTCAACGGGCCGCTTTGTACCACGTACTTCAGTTCGGTGTTGCGTTCCCACTCTTTGCCTTCACCACCGGTCGCGCGGCTGACATTGTCACCGCTGATGTAGCGGGTCATGAAGGTCAGGCCGGGTACGCCGAGCGCGGCAAAGTTGTAGTCGTAACGCGCCTGCCAGGAACGCTCGTCGGCACCGGCGAAGTCGTTGATCTGGACGAAGTTGACCAGGTACGGGTCGGCGCCATCGACATATGGGAAGGCGCTGTCGCCCGACAGCTGCTGCCAGGCAGCGCTGACCTTGTGCCCGCCCAGGACGTAGCTGAGCATGCCGTTGATGGTGGTGTTGTCGATGTTGCCGGCCTTGGCGGCGCCAGCATCGTCGCTCACTGCCAGGCGCAGGTCGGCACCGAAGGTGCCCGGGCCCCAGGGTTGGGTGGCGACCATGCCGATAAAGTGCTGGCGGTAGATATCGTCGAGCTGGGCGAAGTGGTAGCTGCCGGTGATGCGGTCGGTGAACTGGTAGTCCAGGCCGCCCAGGGTCAGGTTGTCGGCGCTGAAAGTGCCACCGAAGCGGCCATTCTTGTTGTTCAGCGCCAGGTCTTCCCAGTTGGTGTCGTTGCGGTCCTTGGCCTTGTCCAGGCGCCCGCCGGTGAAGGTCAGGCCCTTGATTTCCCTGGACGTGAGCAGGCCGCCTTCGAAGGTTTGCGGCAGGATGCGCCCGTCGTTGGGCTGAAGAGTCGGCAGTTCAGGGATCAGGGTGCCGATTTTCAGCTCGGTCTGGGAGAGCTTTACTTTGCCGGTCAGGCCCAGCTTGGAGTATTCGTCGGCGGCCTTGCCGTCATCGTGGGTCGGCAGCAGGCCGGTATCGGTGCGGTCGGGGCTGGAGTCGAGCTTGATGCCGAGCATGCCCAATGCGTCCAGGCCAAAGCCTACGGTGCCATCGGTATAGCCGGACTCAAAATTGAGGATGAAGCCCTGGGCCCACTCGTCGCGCTTGGATTGTTGCGCGCTGGTACCGTCGCGAAAGTCGCGGTTGAAGTACATGTTGCGGGTTTCGAAGGTGGCCGTGCTGTCTTCGAAGAAGGCGGCCTGGCTCATCGGGGCGACACCGGCAAGCGCGAGGGCGCTGGCGATGGCTGAGGGGCGTGCGGCAAAGGAACGGGTAGGCGTGAACGCCTGCGGCTGCGATGACAGCATCGTCGATGACTCCGTTTATTGTTCTTATTTGTTGCACCTTGCTGGTGCTTTTTTCGGCGCGAGGAGCGACCGTGGTGCGATGCTAGGCAACGAACCTTTCGCTAACCTTTCAGTGAGAAAGGTTTGTTACAAGGGGCTTCACAGGCCTGAGGACAGCGGTACACTCCGCGCCACCGCCCCACCCGAGCAGGGAGAAACCGATGCGTGTGCTGCTGGTCGAAGACCACCTGCAACTGGCCGAAAGCGTGGCCCAGGCCTTGAAAAGCCACGGCCTGACCGTGGATGTGCTGCATGACGGCGTGGCTGCCGACCTGGCTCTGGCCAGTGAGGAGTACGCCGTGGTTGTGCTGGATGTCGGCTTGCCGCGCATGGATGGCTTCGAGGTGCTGGCGCGCCTGCGTGGCCGTGGCAAGACCGTGCCGGTGCTGATGCTGACGGCGCGCAGTGACGTCAAGGACCGGGTCCATGGCCTTAACCTGGGCGCCGACGACTACCTGGCCAAACCGTTCGAGTTGACCGAGCTGGAAGCACGGGTCAAGGCCCTGCTGCGCCGCAGTGTGCTCGGTGGCGAGCGTCAGCAACGCTGCGGGCCGCTGGTTTACGACCTGGATACCCGGCGCTTCACCCTCGGTGACGACAACCTGACCCTGACCTCGCGTGAGCAAAGCGTGCTGGAAGCGCTGATCGCCCGCCCGGGCCGGGTGATGAGCAAGGAGCAGTTGGCGGCGCAGGTGTTTGGCCTGGACGAAGAGGCCAGCCCCGACGCCATCGAAATCTACATCCACCGCTTGCGCAAGAAGCTCGACGGCCACCCGGTGGCCATCGTCACCTTCCGCGGCCTGGGCTACCTGCTAGAGCACCGCGATGCGTGACAACGGCAGCCTGCGCGGGCGCTTGCTGGGTAATCTGGCGCTGCTGCTGGTAGTGCTGATGCTGGCCAGCGGCCTGAGCGCTTACTGGAATGGCCGCGAGGCCGCCGACACTGCCTACGACCGCACCCTGCTGGCCTCGGCGCGGACCATCGCCGCCGGCCTGTCGCAGCGTGACGGTTCGCTGAGCGCGGATGTGCCCTACGTGGCGCTGGACACCTTCGCCTACGACAGTGCCGGGCGTATCTACTACCAGGTACTGGACATCAAGCAGCGGCTGATTTCCGGCTATGAGAACCTGCCGCCGCCGCCGCCAGGCACCCCACGCACCGATGACTACCCGGCCCTGGCACGGTTCTACAACGCCACCTACCTTGGCCAGGATGTACGGGTGGTCAGCCTGCTGAAGGCAGTGAGCGAGCCCAACATGAACGGCATGGCGGAGATCCGCGTAGCCGAAACCGAGGAAGCGCGGGTGCGCATGGCCCGTGGGCTGATGGCCGACACCCTGCTGCGTTTGGGCATGCTGGCGCTGGGCGCGCTGGTGATGGTGTGGTTTGCCGTGAGCGCGGCGTTGCGGCCGCTGGAGCGCCTGCGCACGGCGGTGGAGGAGCGCCAACCGGATGATTTGCGGGCCTTGCCGGTGGTGCAGGTGCAGCGCGAGCTGAGCCCGTTGGTGCGAGCCTTGAACCACTTTACCGAGCGCTTGCGCGGCCAGTTCGAGCGCCAGGCGCAGTTCATCGCCGACGCCGCCCATGAACTGCGTACGCCGCTGGCAGCTCTGAAGGCGCGGGTCGAGTTGGGGTTGCGCTCGTCCGAGCCGCAGGAGTGGCGGCAGACCTTGGAATCTGCCGCCCAGGGCACCGACAAGCTGACCCACCTCGCCAACCAGCTGTTGTCATTGGCGCGGGTCGAGAACGGTGCACGGGCAATTGCCGAAGGCGGTGCGCAGCGCCTGGACCTGAGCCAGCTGGCCCGTGAGCTGGGCATGGCCATGGCGCCCCTGGCGCACAAGCGCGGGGTGGCGCTGGCCCTGGAGGCCGAGGCCCCCGTATGGCTCAAGGGTGAACCGACGCTGCTCAACGAGCTGTTGAGCAACCTGGTGGACAATGCCCTGGCGCATACGCCGGCGGGGGGCAATGTGATTTTGCGGGTGGTGGCGCCGGCTGTGCTGGAGGTAGAGGATGATGGGCCAGGTATTCCCGAGGCTGAGCGCGAGCGGGTGTTCGAGCGGTTTTACCGGCGCAGTGCGCAGGGTAGCGGGCTTGGCCTGGCGATTGTCGGCGAGATCTGCCGGGCGCATCTGGCGCAGGTGAGCCTGCATGATGGCGAGAAGGGCGGGTTGCGGGTACGAGTGAGTTTTATCGCCGATTGATGTGTTGATTCCGCTGGCCCTATCGCCGGCAAGCCAGCTCCCACATAACACCGCATGGCTTGAGGTCAAGGCAGTCGAAGTGGGAGCTGGCTTGCCGGCGATAGGGCACGGGCAGGCTGACACAGCTCAGCGCAACATACTGCGCGCCTCAAGCAGTTCATCCACTTCCAGCTCGGTACCAAAAGGCAACCTCAGGTGACGGTACGCGGGCAGTGCCGCCAACGGACGTTGACGACCACGCTGGCTGATACAGCGGGCGATCTGCACGATGTCGATGTAGTCGACCTTGTCGGTCTGCCGGTCCAGGTCCTGAACCTGGCTCGGCAAATTGATCAACTGCTCCGGAAACTCCCAGGCCTTGAGAATCTTGTCCCCCAGTACCGGCTGGATCTGCTCGATCACGTAATGCAGGCAAACCGGGTCGGACAACAGCTCGTTGTGCTCTTCGGCATAGATCAGCACTGGCAGCGCACCGATCTGGTTGACCAGCCCGCCCAATGTGGCCTGTTCAGGCTTGAGCTGGGTATAGCGGCGACAAATTTCGTAGCTGATGCCTGCCACTTCCAGGCTGTTGGTCCAGATCTCGCGAAGCTTCTGTTCAACTGCCGGTGAGCGTGCATGGAAAATCTGCTCGATCACCAAACCAATGGCCAGGTTGCAGCTGTAGTTGATGCCCAGTCGCGTGATGGCGGTATGCAGGTCGGTCACCTCGACCGCCGCACGCAGCAGTGGGCTGTTGACTACCTTGATCAGGCGCGCTGAAAGGGCCGCATCCCGACCAATCACCTTGCTCAGGGCCGCTACGCTGATCTCGCTGTCTTCCGCTGCCTCGCGGATGCTCAAGGCAACCTCGGGCAGGGTTGGCAGGACCAGGTCATCCTTTTCGATGGCATCGAGCAACTGTGCTTGAACCATCTCGGCCAGCTTGTTCATTGACGTGTCTACCGCAGTGGTGGTGCGGCCCCGCCACGGGGGCGGGGCAGGCTGGTCAGCGCTGGATTTCCCGGTCGCGGTCCAGTTCGTAAGGCAGGGTCAGCACCTGCAGGCGTGGGCCTTCGAGGCTGCCCAGGTGCAGGTTGTCGTCTTCCACCGCGTCGGCGCTGAGCACCGCGAGCAGTTCGCAGCCAGCACCGTTGCCGGCGGCAATGACTACTTCACCGACCGCCGAGCTGTGGGTGGGCGAGAAGATCGCGGCACCCGGGGCCGGGATGGCCTGCTGGTCCAGTGCCAGTCGGTACTGGCGGCGCTTGAGCTTGCCCAGGTACTGCATGCGGGCGACGATTTCCTGACCGGTGTAGCAGCCTTTCTTGAAGCTGACGCCGTCGACGGCCTGCAGGTTGATCATCTGCGGGATGAACAGCTCACGGGTCGGTCCCATGACCTGGCCGATACCGGCACGAATCTGGCCTAGCAGCCATTCGTTGAGGCTGCCTTCAGGCAGGGCGCTGGCGAGGGCCTGGCGTACCGTGTCGGCATTGTCCGCCGGTACCCACAACTCCACACGTCCTGCGGACACGGCAATGGCGATCAGGCCTTCATGGCGCACGGTACTGCCGGCGTTTGCAGGCACGTCGAGCCCAAGCGCCTGTAGCGCAGCGTCACCGCCTTGCAGCCCGAAGCGTGCCCAGGCGGCGCTTTCGTCGGTCAGCGTGGCCTTGGAGAACACAGCGTACTTTTTCAGGTCGGCCAGTTGCGCCTCTAGCAGTTCGCTGGCCATGGCCAGCAGGTAACCGTTGCCTTCGGGCAAGATGCGAAAGCTCGACTGCATGCGCCCCTTGACCATGCAGCGGGCGCCGAGGCTGGAATGTTCCTGGCTGAGGTAGGTGATGTTGCAGGTCAGCTGGCCTTGCAGGAACTTGCCTGCATCGGAGCCGCGGACGGCGAGGATGCCCTCGTGGGACAGGGGGCAGAAGAAAGCGGAATCGGCCATGGGTCATCGCGGTGGCTTAAAGACTGGCGGCCATCATAGAACGCCGGTAACAAAATAGGTAGGTGACTAGACCAACGCCCGGTGTCGCCATGCTCGCCTGCCTGTATACTGGCGGGCCATTCGAGGAGGGCCCCATGGTCGAACAAACTGAACTCAACCGGCTTTTCTGGCATAGCCGCCGCGGCATGCTGGAACTGGACGTACTGCTGGTGCCTTTCACCCAGGAAGTCTACTCCACCCTCAACGAGACCGATCGCGAACTGTACGTGCGTCTGTTGAGCTGCGAGGACCAGGACATGTTCGGCTGGTTCATGGAGCGCACCGAGTCCGAAGACCCGGAGCTGCAACGCATGGTCCGCATCATCCTGGACCGTGTCCAGCCCAAGTGAGTGCTTCGAGTGCCGCTGGCAAGGCTCGCGCCTGCTGCTAGCGGCCTACCTGGTTTGCCAGGTGCTGGCGTGGCTTGCCGTGTGGGCGAGCCCGTTGCCTGATTGGCTTTCCTTTTCTGTTGTCGCCGCCTGTATCGCCCACGCTGGCTGGGCCATTCCCCGACGAATCCTGTTAACCCATGAGCATGCCGTTGTTGGGCTGCGCCGTGATGTGCGCGGCTGGCAGGTGTTCTGCCGTGCCCGTGGCTGGCAACCGGTGCGGTTGTGCCGGGACAGCGTGGCGTTGCCGCGGCTGGTGGTGTTGCGCTTTGAGCGGGCGGGGCGATGGATGGGGCAGAGCCAGTGCATACCGCAGGATGCGCTGGGGGGGGATGAGCATCGGCGCCTGCGGGTGCGGCTGAAGTTCAGCCGACGGCGCTGGGCAACGACAGCGGTGGGGTAGGGCCGAGAGGTGTTCGCCGTGGCAGGTTCAGAGCCCGGGAGACCGAGCGCAGCTCGCGATGCGCCGCGCGGGCGGCGCTCGATCTCACACACGCTGCACATTTCAGAGTGGGCTGAGGATGGTGTCCTTGGCCTCGTCCAGCATCCCCGGGTAATCCAGTGTGTAATGCAACCCACGGCTTTCCTTGCGCTGCATGGCTGACAGAATCATCAGTTCGGCCACCTGCGCCAGGTTGCGCAGTTCGATCAGGTCGCGGCTGACCTTGTAGTTGCTGTAGAACTCGTCGATTTCGTCCAGCAGCAGGCGAATGCGGTGTTGGGCCCGCTGCAGGCGCTTGCTGGTGCGCACAATACCCACGTAGTCCCACATGAACCGCCGCAGCTCATCCCAGTTGTGCGCGATGATCACATCCTCGTCCGAGTCGGTGACCTGGCTGGCATCCCACCCTGGCAGGGCCTTGGGCATTGTCACGTGTTCAAGGTGCGCCTGGATGTCGGCAGCGGCGGCGCGGCCATAGACAAAGCATTCCAGCAGCGAGTTGCTGGCCATACGGTTGGCGCCGTGCAGGCCGGTGAAGCTGGTTTCGCCGATGGCGTACAACCCTGGCACGTCTGTGTGACCGCGGTCGTCGACCATCACCCCGCCGCAGGTGTAGTGCGCCGCCGGTACGACCGGGATCGGCTGGCGGGTGATATCGATGCCAAAGGCCAGGCAGCGTTCGTACACGGTGGGGAAGTGGCCCATGATGAAATCGGCCGGCTTGTGGGTAATGTCCAGGTACACGCAGTCCACGCCCAGGCGTTTCATCTCGTGGTCGATGGCGCGGGCCACGATGTCGCGCGGGGCCAGCTCTTCGCGCGGGTCGAAGCGTGGCATGAAGCGCTCGCCATTGGGCAGGCGCAGCAGCGCACCTTCACCGCGCAGGGCTTCGGTAATCAGGAAGCTTTTGGCCTGTGGGTGATACAGGCAGGTCGGATGAAACTGGTTGAATTCCAGGTTCGCCACCCGGCAGCCCGCACGCCAGGCCATGGCGATGCCATCACCACAGGCGCCATCGGGGTTGCTGGTGTACAGGTAGACCTTTGCTGCACCGCCGGTGGCCAGTACGGTGAAGCGCGCGCCGAAGGTGTCCACCTCACCGGTGTTGCGGTCGAGCACGTAGGCGCCCAGGCAGCGCTCGCCCGGCAGGCCCAGGCGACGTTCGGTGATCAGGTCGACCGCCACGCGCTGCTCCAGCAACTGGATGTTCGGGCGCCGGCGGGCCTGTTCCAGCAGCGTGGTGAAAATGGCTGCGCCAGTGGCGTCGGCGGCGTGGATGATACGCCGATGGCTATGGCCGCCCTCGCGGGTGAGGTGGAACTCGAAGCCTCCGTCGTCAACGCTGGAGTGCTCGTCGCGGGTAAAGGGCACACCTTGCTCGATCAGCCACTGGATCGCTTCGCGGCTGTGTTCGACGGTGAAACGCACCGCCTCTTCATGGCACAGACCGCCGCCGGCATTGAGGGTGTCCTCGACATGCGACTGCACGGTATCGGTGTTGTCCAGTACTGCCGCGACCCCGCCCTGGGCCCAGAAGGTCGAGCCGTTGGCCAGGTCGCCCTTGCTGAGGACGGCAACACGCAGGTGGCTGGGGAGGTTCAGTGCCAGGCTGAGACCGGCGGCACCGCTGCCGATCACCAGGACATCATGTTGGAATTGTTGGCTCATGTCGGGACACTAGTAATCTTTAGAGGGGGCGCGGCACAATAGTCACGCGCAGATGGCATTGTGAAACTATCGTTAAACTTGGCCAGGTTGCCTTTATAGCAGCCCGAGGTGGCCAATTTCCATGCCACTTGGCCACTTACCGAGGCGCGCGGCAACCTTTGTGGGAACTTTCCGACATGGCCGGAAATCCTATGAAGGTTGCCCGCACGTCACAATTTGTCGAGGCGACGCGGGGCGGCGAGACCTGTTCGGGTTGTCCCTGCGTATTCGAAACCTGATTATCGACGTAGCCGGCCGTGCCCGCGCCGCGTCTTCCGTGCAAGCCGACCAAGGGCTGCAGGAAACTTGCTTGGAGGGGAGAACTTTTGCGAAAAGCCCGAGTCTATGGTTGCAAGCCTGATCGATGGCTGTTGCAACGCTCCTTCGAGTTCACTGAGGAGTGTTCATGCTAACCCAGGAAGAGGATCAGCAGCTTGTAGAGCGCGTTCAGCGTGGTGACAGGCGAGCTTTCGATCTGTTGGTGCTGAAGTATCAGCACAAGATTCTCGGGTTGATCGTGCGGTTCGTTCACGATACCCACGAGGCCCAGGATGTCGCACAGGAAGCCTTTATCAAGGCCTATCGTGCGCTTGGCAATTTCCGCGGTGACAGTGCGTTTTATACCTGGCTGTACCGCATCGCCATCAACACGGCGAAGAACTACCTGGTGTCCCGTGGAAGACGGCCACCAGACAGTGATGTGAGCTCTGAGGATGCGGAGTTTTACGACGGCGATCATGGCCTCAAGGATCTCGAGTCCCCAGAGCGCTCGTTGTTGCGGGATGAAATCGAAGGCACTGTCCATCGCACCATCCAGCAACTGCCCGAAGACCTGCGTACGGCATTGACCCTGCGCGAGTTTGACGGGCTGAGTTACGAAGACATTGCCAGTGTCATGCAATGTCCGGTGGGTACCGTGCGCTCTCGAATCTTCCGCGCTCGGGAGGCCATAGACAAAGCCCTGCAGCCGTTGTTGCAGGAAACCTGAGACAGCGGCGACAGCCAAGAGAGGAACCGCCATGAGTCGTGAAGCTTTGCAGGAATCGCTGTCCGCGGTAATGGATAACGAAGCGGACGAACTGGAACTGCGTCGGGTGCTGAGCGCCGTAGACGATGCTGAAACCCGTGCCACCTGGTCGCGTTACCAGGTAGCCCGTGCAGCCATGCACAAGGAGCTGCTGCTGCCCAACCTGGATATCGCCTCGGCGGTGTCTGCGGCGCTGGCTGACGAAGCCGTACCGGCCAAGGTTAACAAGGGGCCATGGCGCAGCGTCGCTCGTCTGGCGGTTGCCGCCTCGGTCACCGTTGCGGTGCTGGCAGGCGTGCGGATGTACAACCAGGATGAAATCACCGGCGCCGAGCTGGCTGCGCAGCAGCCTGCGCAACAAGGCCTGAGCATGCCACAAACTCAGGGCCCCGCTGTTTTGGCAGGCTATAGTGAAAGCAGTGAGCAACCGACCGGGCCGATGGCTAACGGCGTGCTGCAAAACCAGGCCGGCTGGGATCAGCGTCTGCCGGGCTATCTGCGCCAGCATGCACAGGAGTCCGCGCTCAAGGGTACTGAAACTGCCCTGCCGTATGCCCGTGCCGCCAGCATGGAAAACCCCGCTAAATAAGGAGGATCATGCGCGCGCTACCTCTTCTGTCGCTGCTGATTGGCAGCTGCATGACGGTGCCGGCATTGGCAGCCAACTCATCGCCCGAGGCGAACGAGTGGCTGAACAAGCTGGCACTGGCCGAGAAAAAGCAAAGTTACCAGGGCTCGTTCGTCTACGAACGCAACGGTAGCTTCTCTTCCCACGATATCTGGCACAGGGTCCAGGACGGCAAAGTCAGCGAGCGGTTGCTACAGCTTGATGGCGCCGCCCAGGAAATACTGCGCGTGGATGGCAAGGTGCAGTGTGTCAGTGGGACCTTGGTCAGCGGAGTGACCGCCCCTACGGACACTGCGCAGCGTGTGCTTGATCCGCTGAAACTGATGGGCTGGTACGATCTGAGCGTTGCAGGCAAGTCACGGGTCGCCGGGCGCGATGCCGTGATCTTGACCCTCACTCCTCGCGACCAGCACCGCTATGCCTTCGAATTGCATCTGGACCGCGCCACAGGCCTGCCACTGCGTTCGTTGATGCTCAACGACAAAGGGCAGTTGCTGGAGCGCTTCCAGATGACGCGCCTCGATACCGACGAACCGCCTGTCGACGATGACCTGCGCCCCAGTGCTTCATGCAAGCCGGTGCAGCGTGTTGCCTCTGTCAGCAACGACAGCGTCGCTGGCTGGCGCTCGGACTGGCTCCCGCCAGGGTTCGAGCTTGTCAACAGCTCGGTACGGCGTGATCCCAAACATGACAGCACGGTCAGTAGCCTGATGTACGACGATGGGTTGGCGCGCTTCTCGGTGTTCCTTGAACCCGTGAAGGACGATACCGGGACCGATGTGCGTACCCAGCTTGGCCCGACCTCGGCGGTTTCGCGACGGCTTAACACCCCCAAAGGCAAGGTGATGGTCACCGTAGTTGGCGAAATTCCGCTGGGTACGGCAGAACGCGTCGCGTTGTCGATGCGGCCCCAGGATGCCCAGGCGCGCCAGTAATGGCGCGCTTTTGAGGGCCATGCCAAGGCGAACGGATATGCGCCTGAAATGAAATTAAAGCATTGTCATTTGCAATCTACTGGCAAATTTTCTATAGGTCAGGCTTCTAGGAGCCTGGCCTTTCCTGCATTGTGCAGGGGCCTTTCTAAACTACCGCTCGTTGTGACGGGAGCCGTATGTCTACACCACGCTTGAAATCCTACCTATCGATGTTCGCCGCTGTGCTCATGCTCGGCCAGGTGCTCACCGCCCAGGCCGAGGAAGCCTTGCCGGACTTCACCACGCTGGTCGAGCAGGCCTCGCCCGCCGTGGTCAACATCAGTACCAAGCAGAAGCTGCCAGATCGTCGTATCGCCGCGGGGCAGATGCCGGACCTGGAAGGCCTGCCGCCGATGTTCCGCGAGTTCTTTGAGCGCAACATGCCGCAGCAGCCGCGTTCGCCGCGTGGCGACCGCCAGCGCGAGGCGCAATCGCTGGGTTCGGGCTTCATCATTTCCAGCGATGGTTACGTGCTGACCAACAACCACGTGGTGGCCGACGCCGACGAAATCATCGTCCGCCTGTCGGACCGCAGCGAGCTGCAGGCCAAGCTGGTCGGCACCGACCCGCGCACCGACGTGGCCCTGCTGAAAGTCGAAGGCAAGAACCTGCCGATCGTGAAGCTGGGTGATTCCGAGAAGCTCAAGGTGGGCGAGTGGGTGCTGGCCATTGGTTCGCCGTTCGGCTTCGACCATTCGGTGACCAAAGGTATCGTCAGTGCCAAGGGCCGTACGCTGCCTAATGAGACCTACGTCCCGTTCATCCAGACCGACGTCGCCATCAACCCGGGTAACTCGGGCGGCCCGCTGTTCAACATGAAGGGCGAAGTGGTGGGTATCAACTCGCAGATCTTCACCCGTTCTGGCGGCTTCATGGGCTTGTCGTTCGCCATCCCGATCGATGTGGCGCTCGATGTGTCCAATCAGCTGAAGAAAGATGGCAAGGTCAGCCGCGGCTGGCTGGGTGTGGTGATTCAAGAGGTCAACAAGGACCTGGCTGAATCCTTCGGCCTGGATAAACCAGCGGGTGCGCTGGTGGCCCAAGTGCTGGAAAACGGCCCGGCAGCCAAAGGTGGCCTGCAGGTGGGTGACGTGATCCTGAGCATGAACGGCCAGCCGATCGTCATGTCGGCCGACTTGCCGCACCTGGTCGGTAGCCTCAAGGACGGTGAAAAGGCCAAGCTGGAGATCATCCGCAACGGCAAGCGCCAGACCCTGGACGTCGGTGTGGGCGCCATGCCGGATGACGATGCCGACATCGGTACCGGTGCCGGCGCCGAAGGCAGCGCCGAGCGCAGCAGCAACCGCCTGGGCGTATCGGTGGCTGACCTGACCGCCGAGCAGAAAAAGTCCCTCGAACTCAAGGGCGGCGTGGTTATCAAGGAAGTGCAGGATGGCCCTGCAGCGATGATCGGCCTGCGTCCGGGTGACGTCATCAGCCACCTGAACAACCAGGCCATCGGTTCGGCCAAGGAATTCACCGAAATCGCCAAGGAACTGCCGAAGAACCGCTCGGTGTCCATGCGCGTGCTGCGTCAGGGGCGTGCCAGCTTCATCACCTTCAAGCTCGCTGAATAAGCGGATTTGCAGGCAGGAAAGGGCAGCTACGGCTGCCCTTTTTCATGAAAATTCACAATTGCAGACGCCAAAGCGCTGCACAGCCCGATAGAGGAATCTCCCATATCCCTGCTGCTTGAGGTACAATTCCCGGCTATTTTTCGGCGGGCGTCCCGGCTCGCAGCCTTTTCGAGTGTTGACCCGTGAGTGATTTGAGTCATATCCGCAATTTCTCCATCATCGCCCACATCGACCATGGCAAGTCGACGCTGGCCGACCGTTTCATCCAGATGTGCGGTGGCCTGTCGGCACGCGAAATGGAAGCCCAGGTGCTTGATTCCATGGACCTGGAGCGCGAACGCGGGATTACCATCAAAGCCCACAGCGTGACGCTTCACTACAAGGCGCAAGACGGCAAGACCTACCAGCTGAACTTCATCGACACCCCCGGCCACGTCGACTTCACCTACGAAGTCTCGCGCTCGCTGGCAGCCTGTGAAGGCGCACTGCTGGTGGTTGACGCCGGCCAGGGTGTTGAAGCCCAGTCCGTGGCCAACTGCTACACCGCCATCGAGCAGGGCCTGGAAGTCATGCCAGTGCTGAACAAGATGGACCTGCCCCAGGCCGACCCGGACCGCGTCAAGGACGAGATCGAGAAGATCATCGGCATCGACGCCACCGACGCCGTGGCTTGCAGCGCCAAGAGCGGCATGGGCGTGGACGAGGTTCTCGAGCGCCTGGTGCACACCATCCCCGCGCCCGAAGGCGAGATCGACGCACCTTTGCAGGCGTTGATCATCGACTCCTGGTTCGACAACTACCTGGGCGTGGTCTCGCTGGTGCGGGTGCGCCAGGGCCGCGTCAAGAAAGGCGACAAGATTCTGGTCAAGTCCACCGGCAAGGTGCACCTGGTCGACAGCGTGGGGGTGTTCACTCCAAAACACACCCAGACCGCTGATCTGAAAGCCGGCGAAGTAGGCTTCATCATCGCCAGCATCAAAGACATTCACGGTGCGCCGGTGGGTGACACCCTGACCTTGTCCTCGACCCCCGAGGTCGAAGTGCTGGCGGGCTTCAAGAAAATCCAGCCGCAGGTTTACGCCGGCCTGTTCCCGGTCAGCTCTGACGACTTCGAAGACTTCCGCGACGCATTGCAGAAGCTCACCCTCAACGACTCGTCGCTGCAGTACATGCCGGAAAGCTCCGACGCCCTGGGCTTCGGCTTCCGTTGCGGTTTCCTCGGCATGCTGCACATGGAGATCATCCAGGAGCGCCTTGAGCGCGAATACGACCTGGACCTGATCACCACAGCACCGAGCGTGATCTATGAGCTCGAGCTCAAGACCGGTGAAACCATCATCGTCGATAACCCGTCAAAGCTGCCGGACGTCTCGTCAGTGACCGACTTCCGCGAGCCGATCGTCACCGCGACCATTCTGGTGCCGCAGGAGCACCTGGGTAACGTCATCACCCTGTGCATCGAGAAGCGTGGCGTGCAGCGCGACATGCAGTTCCTCGGCAGCCAGGTGCAGGTGCGTTACGACATGCCGATGAACGAAGTGGTCCTGGACTTCTTCGACCGTCTCAAGTCCACCAGCCGCGGCTATGCTTCGCTGGATTATCATTTTGATCGCTACCAGTCGGCCAACCTGGTCAAACTGGACGTACTGATCAATGGCGACAAGGTCGATGCCCTGGCATTGATCGTGCACCGCGACAACGCGGCCTACAAAGGCCGTGCGTTGACCGAGAAGATGAAGGAACTGATCCCTCGGCAGATGTTCGATGTGGCGATTCAGGCAGCCATTGGCGGCCAGATCATCGCGCGGACAACCGTCAAGGCGCTCAGAAAGAACGTACTGGCCAAGTGCTACGGTGGTGACGTCAGCCGTAAGAAGAAACTGCTGGAGAAGCAGAAGGCCGGTAAGAAACGCATGAAACAGGTCGGCAACGTGGAAATTCCACAGGAAGCCTTCCTCGCCGTGCTCAGGTTGGATAGCTAGGTCCTATGTCGCTAAATTTCCCGCTGTTGCTAGTCATCGCCGTCTTCGTCTGCGGTCTGCTGGGCTTGATCGACCTGCTGTTCCTGGCCCCGCGCCGGCGTGCGGCAATCGCCAACTATCAGGGCAGCGTCAGCCAGCCCGAGATGGCCGTTGTCGAGCGCCTGAACAAGGAGCCGTTGCTGGTCGAGTACGGCAAATCGTTCTTTCCGGTGCTGTTCATCGTGCTGGTGCTGCGTTCATTCCTGGTCGAGCCGTTCCAGATTCCTTCGGGGTCGATGAAACCGACCCTGGAAGTGGGCGACTTCATCCTGGTGAACAAGTTCTCGTACGGTATTCGCCTGCCGGTGATCGACAAGAAGGTCATCGAGGTAGGTGACCCGCAACGCGGTGATGTAATGGTGTTCCGCTATCCGAGCGACCCGAACGTCAACTACATCAAGCGAGTGGTCGGCCTGCCGGGCGACCAGATCCGCTACACCAACGACAAGCGGTTGTTCGTCAACGGCCAGCCGATTGCCGAACAACTGGTGGGTACCGAACCGGGCACCTTGGGCAGCGCCGAGCTGTACAAGGAAAAACTCGGCGCGGCCGAACACCTGATCCGCAAGGAAATGAGCCGTTATCGCATGCCGCCGGACCAGCAGTGGACCGTGCCGGCAGGCCATTACTTCATGATGGGCGACAACCGCGACAACTCCAACGACAGCCGTTACTGGGATGACCCGAACATCCCCAAGGAACTGCACGGCATGGTTCCGGACCGGAACATCGTCGGCAAGGCCTTCGCGGTGTGGATGAGCTGGCCAGAGCCCAAGCTCAGCCACCTGCCCAACCTGTCGCGGGTCGGCCTGATCCATTGATACCCTTCGGCGCTGTCCAGCAGACAGCGCCGAATGCATTTCTGACATAGGCTGTGTTCTCAGGGATCGGGAGATTCGTCGCAAACGGCGGCGGGCCACAGCCAAACAGTCTTTCAGGATGTTGATTTGAACAACGCGTTGAACAACAAACGGGTGGTTGCATGAGTGCTTCCCTTGCCCATCTGGAGCGAAAGCTCGGTTATACCTTCAAGAATCAGGACCAGATGCTTCTGGCGCTGACCCATCGCAGCTATGCCGGGCGCAATAACGAGCGTCTGGAGTTTCTCGGTGACGCCATTCTCAACTTCGTCGCCGGCGAAGCGCTGTTCGAGCGCTTCCCTCAGGCACGCGAAGGCCAGCTGTCGCGGCTGCGCGCGCGCTTGGTCAAGGGCGAGACCCTGGCCCGCCTGGCCCGTGGTTTCGACCTGGGCGAATACCTGCGCCTGGGGTCGGGTGAGCTCAAGAGTGGCGGGTTCCGTCGCGAATCGATCCTGGCCGACGCCCTGGAGGCACTGATCGGTGCCATTTACCTGGACGCTGACATGGACACGGCCCGCGAACGTGTACTGGCCTGGCTGGCCGACGAGTTCGAAGGCCTGACCCTGGTCGACACCAACAAAGACCCGAAAACCCGGCTGCAAGAATTCCTGCAATCACGCAGCTGTGAGCTGCCGCGATACGAAGTCGTGGATATCCAGGGTGAACCGCACTGCCGTACCTTCTTCGTCGAATGCGAAGTCGTGCTGCTGAACAACAAGAGCCGTGGTCAGGGCGTTAGCCGGCGTATTGCCGAGCAAGTCGCTGCCGCGTCCGCACTGATCGCCCTGGGCGTGGAGAATGGCAATGACTGATAGCAACCCGACTCGCTGCGGCTACGTGGCCATTGTCGGCCGCCCCAACGTGGGCAAGTCGACCTTGCTCAACCACATCCTGGGGCAGAAGCTGGCGATCACTTCGCGCAAGCCGCAGACCACCCGCCACAACATGCTCGGTATCAAGACCGAAGGTGATGTGCAGGCGATCTACGTTGACACCCCCGGTATGCACAAGGCCAACGACAAAGCCTTGAACCGCTACATGAACCGCAACGCCTCGGCGGCCCTCAAGGACGTTGACGTGGTGATCTTCGTGGTCGACCGTACCAAGTGGACCGACGAAGACCAACTGGTGCTGGAGCGCGTGCAGTACGTGACCGGCCCGCTGATCATCGCAGTCAACAAGACTGACCGCATGGAAGAGAAGGCCGAGTTGATCCCGCACCTGCAGTGGCTGCAGGAGCAACTGCCAAACGCCGAAGTCATGCCGATTTCTGCGCAGCAGGGGCACAACCTCGAAGCGCTGGAAGCACAGATCGCCAAGCACCTGCCCGAGAACGATCACTTCTTCCCCGAAGACCAGATTACCGACCGTAGTAGCCGCTTCCTGGCCGCCGAACTGGTGCGCGAGAAGATCATGCGCCAGCTGGGTGCGGAGTTGCCGTACCAGATCACGGTGGAGATCGAGGAGTTCAAGCAGCAGGGCCATGTGCTGCACATTCACGCGTTGATTCTGGTTGAGCGCGACGGCCAGAAGAAAATCATCATTGGCGACAAGGGCGAGCGTATCAAGCGTATCGGTTCTGAGGCGCGCAAGGACATGGAAGTGCTGTTCGACTCCAAGGTCATGCTCAACCTGTGGGTCAAGGTGAAGGGCGGCTGGTCCGACGACGAGCGCGCCCTACGCTCGCTGGGCTACGGCGACCTCTAAGGCTCAAGGCGGCCCTTGTGGGAGCGGCCTTGCGTCGCGAAAGGGCTGCGAAGCAGCCCCAGCCATTTTGGCGGCAATGCTGAAATCCGGGGGGCCGCGTTGCGGCCCTTTCGCGACACAAGGCCGCTCCCACAATCACGGGCTGGGTGAACGCTAATGGAACAACCTGTCGGCCAGCCAGCCTACGTGCTGCACAGCCGTGCCTACAAGGAAACCAGCGCGCTGGTGGACTTGTTCACGCCGCAGGGCCGCGTGCGCGCCGTACTGCGGCGTGCGCGTGGCAAGGGCGGCAGCCTGGTGCGGCCATTCGTGCCACTTGAGGTGGAGCTGCGCGGGCGTGGCGAGCTGAAGAATGTGGGGCGGATGGACAGCGCCGGCATAGCGGCCTGGCTGCACGGGGATGCCCTGTTCAGCGGCTTGTACCTTAATGAGCTACTCATGCGCCTGCTGCCCGCCGAAGCGCCATTCCCGGCCCTGTTCGAGCACTACGCCCTGACCTTGCAGGCCTTGGCTGCCGGGCGCCCGCTGGAGCCGCTGCTGCGCTCGTTCGAATGGCGGCTGCTGGACGAACTGGGTTATGCGTTCTCCTTGAATCATGACGTCAACGATCAACCCATCGCGGCCGACGGGCTGTACCGCTTGCGTGTGGATGCCGGCCTGGAGCGGGTCGAATGGGTGCAACCCGGCCTGTTCCGCGGCATCGAGCTATTGGCCCTGGCCGACGCCGACTGGGACACCGCCGGCGCTTTGCTCGCGGCCAAGCGCCTGATGCGCCAGGCCCTGGCGGTTCATCTGGGCGCAAAACCGTTGGTCAGCCGGGAACTGTTTCGCAAGCGCTGATCACGACGTATGCTGTGGGGCTAAACCTTCAGGAGAGCCTTTCGTGACTCACAGCAACCGCATGCTTCTCGGCGTAAACATCGACCACGTGGCGACCCTGCGCCAGGCCCGGGGCACGCGTTACCCTGATCCGGTCAAGGCTGCCCTGGATGCCGAGGAAGCGGGCGCCGATGGCATCACCGTGCACCTGCGTGAAGACCGTCGGCATATCCAGGAGCGCGATGTGCTGCTGCTCAAGGATGTGCTGCAGACGCGCATGAACTTCGAAATGGGCGTCACCGAAGAAATGATGGCCTTTGCCGAAAAGATCCGCCCGGCGCACATCTGCCTGGTGCCTGAAACCCGTCAGGAACTGACCACCGAAGGTGGCCTGGACGTGGCGGGGCAGGAGGCACGGATCAAGGCGGCAGTGGAGCGTCTTGCCCGCACCGGTGCCGAAGTGTCGTTGTTCATCGATGCTGACGAGCGCCAGATCGAGGCCTCTCGCCGGGTGGGGGCGCCGGCCATCGAGCTGCATACTGGGCGTTATGCCGATGCCGAAACCCCCACCGAAGTGGCCGAGGAGCTCAAGCGTATCGTCGATGGCGTTGCGTTTGGCGTGGGGCAGGGGTTGATCGTCAATGCTGGCCACGGGCTGCATTACCACAACGTCGAGGCGGTGGCGGCGATCAAGGGCATCAATGAACTGAACATCGGCCATGCGCTGGTGGCGCATGCCTTGTTTGTAGGCTTCAAAGCCGCAGTGGCCGAGATGAAGGCACTGATCGTGGCGGCTTCGCGCTGAGAGTTTGGTTGCCTGTTCTGGCCCTTTCGCGGGTCTACCCGCGAAAAGGCCGGTACAGGCAATCGATTATTCGGCAGGAAACACCAGAGTGAAGCGGGTAGGCCCAAGGGGGCTGCTGTTCACTTCGACCCGCCCGCCATGCAGCTGCATGATCGACTTCACGATTGCCAACCCCAACCCGGTTCCGCCCTCCAGCCGCGAACGCCCCGGGCCCACCCGGTAAAACCGCTCGAACAAGCGCGACTGGTGTTCTGTAGCAATGCCAGGCCCCTGGTTCTCTACCGAAAGCCATACTTCGCTGCCTGAACGTTCAATCCGCAACTCGACTCGCTCACCCTCAGGGCTGTGCCGGATGGCATTGCTCAACAGGTTCGACAATGCCCGCTGAAACATCAGCCGGTCCCCCAGCGCCGTCCCCCAGCCCTGCACACGCAGCTCAATCGCTTTCACCTCGGCACTGAAGGCAAACAGCTCGACCACTCGCGCTGCCTCGTCAGCCAAGGCCAAGGGTTTCAATGCAACCTGCGTTTGCGGCTGGCTGACCTGGGCGAGAAACAGCATGTCATTGATGATGCGGTTGAGCCGGGTCAGCTCCTCGATACTGTCTTCCAGCACTTCCCGGTAGTTGGCGTTGTCCCGCTCACGGGCCAGGGTCACTTGCGCCTTGCCCATCAGGTTGCTCAACGGGGTACGCAACTCATGAGCCAGATCGTCGGAGAACTGCGACAACTGGCTCACGCCCTGATCGAGGCGGTCGAGCATCACGTTGATGCTACTGGCCAGTTGCGCCAGTTCTTGCGGCAGGCCGGTAGCCGGCAGGCGGTGTTGCAGGTCTTGGGCCGACACTTGCCCGGCAATACGCCGGAAGCGCCGCAGCGGTTTCAGGCCGCGCTGCATCAGCCACCAGGCACCCGCGCCGATCAACACCAGAAGCAGTGGCAAGGCGAGCAAGGTCGAGTGCAGGTAGGCTTGCAGCAGGGCGTTGTCGTCGGCGCGGTTCAGCGACATCATCACCTTCACCGGCGTGTTGTCGCGCAGGCGCATCTGCCGGGTCACGGTGAGGAACTGGTTGCCGCTGCTGTCGCGCCATGCGTGAAAGGCCAGGCGGGCATCGGTGTGCAACTCGCTCACCCGCGACTCCAGGGCCGGGCCCAGGCTGAGCAGGTGCGGGTGGCGGCCTTCCAGGGCCAGTACGCTGAGGCTGAGGTTGTCATGCCCCATGACCAGGTCGAGCAGTGGATGGGCGCGACTGCCCAGGTCCTCGCTGCGCAGATCGACGCGCAGGTTGTGCTCGACCTGCAGCATCTTGCGCGCCAGATCCTTGCGTGCGCGGCTGTCCAGTTCGTGATCCAGGGCGAACACGGCCAGGCAGGCCAGCAGCAGCACCAGCGCGGCGCCCATCAGTGTCACGCTCAGGCCCAGGCGCAACGACAGGCTCGCGTTTTTCAAACGCGGGCCTCAAGGACATAGCCTACGCCGCGCAGGGTATGGATGAGCTTGTTGTCGAACGGGTCGTCGATCTTCGCCCGCAGGCGGCGGATCGAAACCTCGACCACGTTGGTGTCGCAGTCGAAATTCATGTCCCATACCAAGGAGATGATCTGAGTGCGCGAAAGCACTTCGCCAGTCTGGCGCATCAGCAGGTGCAGCAGGGCGAACTCCTTGGCGGTCAGGTCGATGCGTTGCCCGGCGCGGTAGGCGCGGTGCCGGCCAGGGTCCAGTTCCAGGTCGGCGACGCGCAGGGTGCTGGGCTGCAGTTGCTGGTCGTTACGCCGCAGCAGGCTGCGGATGCGCGCCAGAAGTTCAGGGAATTCGAACGGCTTGAGCAGGTAGTCGTCAGCGCCCAGGTCCAGGCCTTTGACCCGGTCGGCCAGGCGACCGTGGGCGGTAAGCATCATGATGCGCGTGGCCGATTCGGCTCGCAGCCGCTGCAGCACGGTCCAGCCATCGATTTCAGGCAGGTTGACATCGAGGATGACCAGGTCATAGGGCTGTTGGCGGGCCAGGTGCAGGCCGTCGGTGCCGGTGTGGGCGCAGTCGACCACGTAGCCGTTTTCACGCAGGCCTTGTTGCAGGTAATCGGCGGTACGCAGCTCGTCCTCGATGATCAGTAGGCGCATGGGGTGCTCGGTGTGATGAAAGGGGGCAATTCTCGACCCTGTAGTGACATCAGGGTCAAGAACCAGGATGTTACGGCATGAGAAAAGGCCTGCGGTGCAGATAACGGATTTGTCATTCTGCTGTTATCTGGCTGTAGGCCAGGGCCCTGGTAGGCAACACAAGGCCAGATTGCAGGACTGTAATCCCCGCCTCACCTTGCTGTTAGCTGCCCCTCGCTAGGATGGCCGTGTCTGATCGGTTACCACGAGGCAAACACGATGAACCTGACCAAATACCTGCTGTTGGCCGCCCTTGCCCTGGGCAGTGCCAGTGTCTATGCCGAGGGCGGTGCGGAGCGCTCGAAGCAGTTCTGGCAAGCCTTCCGCGAAGACCAGCAGCGCTTGCACGGCGACAAACAACAGGCCGTCGCCGAACGCGAACGAAAGGCGCAAGAGAAGGCCCGCGAGGTGGCCAAGGATTGAGGTCACAACACCTGCGCCGCGACAGCTCCTCGCCGCAGGTGGATTCAGGCGCCCGACCGGGCGCCTTTTTTATTTGCGCGCCAGCAGGGTGGCGCGGCGGGGGGCAGGCAGGCCTTCGATGGTCTTGCTGTGGTCGTTCGGGTCGAGGAAGTCGCCCAGCGACTGGTAGCGCATCCACTCGGTGCTGCGCTGCTCCTCGACGCTGGTAACGCTCACATCGACGCAACGCACATCGCTGAAGCCGGCACGGCGCAACCAGCGCGCCAGGGCGGGTACCGACGGCAGATACCAGACGTTGCGCATCTGTGCATAGCGGTCCTCCGGTACCAGCACCTGGTTTTCGTCACCTTCGATTACCAATGTTTCCAAAACCAGCTCGCCTCCTTTGACCAGGCAGTCCTTGAGCGCCAGCAAGTGCTCGATGGGTGAGCGCCGGTGATAGAACACGCCCATGGAAAACACGGTATCGAAGCCTTCCAGGTTTGCAGGCAGTTCTTCAAGGGCGAAGGGCAGGTGCCAGGCTGGCAGCTCCGGCAGGTACTGCTGCACGGCCTGGAACTGGCAGAAGAACAACCAGTTGGGGTCGACACCAATTACCATGTCGGCGCCGGCACCGAGCATGCGCCACTGGTAATAGCCGTTGCCGCAGCCGACGTCGAGCACGCGTTTGCCCTTGAGGTCCAGGTGCGGGCTTACCCGCGACCATTTCCAGTCCGAATGCCATTCGGTGTCTACATGCACGCCAAACAGATCGAACGGCCCTTTTCGCCAGGGCGACAGGCCCATGAGTGCCTGGCGCATCTGCGCGCGGGTAGCGTCGTCGCAATCGCAGTCCAGGCGCAGCCCGTTGACCAGGTCGATTTCGCTGGGTTGCAGGGCAGGCAGGGCATCGAGCGCACCGCGCCAGCGGTCGAGGTCGCCGTGGCCTTTCTCCAGCTTGGCTTCCAGTTGTGCTTGCAGGCCTTGCGACCAGGAAGCCAGTGGCGTGCCCGCCAGGCGGCGGACGAGGGGGGACAGATCGATCATGGCAGGGCTATCAACGAGGCGAAGTTAAGGCATTGGAACCACGGCACCACTTTGGAGAAACCGGCGGCGCGCAGGCGCTCCTGGTGTGCTTGGAGCGTATCGGGGCGCATCACGTTTTCGATGGCGCTGCGCTTCTGGGCGATTTCCAGTTCGCTGTAACCGTTGGCGCGCTTGAAGTCCAGGTGCAGTTCATTGAGCAGGTCCTGCTCTTGCTCATCGGCGAAACGCAGCTTCTCCGAAAGGATCAGCGCACCCCCCGGCAGCAGCGCCTGGCGAATACGCCCGAGCAATTCCAGGCGTTGGTCGGGGGCGATGAATTGCAGGGTGAAGTTCATCGCCACTACCGAGGCAGGCTCGAAGGGCAGGGCAAGGATATCGGCTTCCAGCACTTGCACCGGCAATAGCTCCTGGAACATCGAGTCCTGAGCGGTGAGGTACTGGCGGCAGCGTTCGGCCATGGCGGCGGAATTGTCCACCGCGATCACCCGGCAGCCGTCGCTGCGAACATGGCGACGCAGCGACTGGGTGACGGCGCCCAGCGATGCGCCCAGGTCGTACAGAGCGGTGCCTGGCTGGGCGAAACGCGCAGCCAGTACGCCGAGGTTTTCGACGATGGTCGGGTAACCGGGCACCGAACGCTTGATCATGTCCGGGAACACGCGCACCACGTCTTCGTTGAAGACGAAATCGGGCACCTGCTCCAGGGGCTGCGAGAAAAGGCGGTCGGGTTGTTTGCTCACGGTGGGCTCGATACAGGGTGAAACGGGTGCGCATTTTATCCAATGGCCACGCATCTTGCCATGGCAATGCTTCAGGGTCGGAGCGTTCATGCCTGCAGCAGTGAACTTTCCCACAGCGTTAAGTTATCCGGGTGAATGTATTCAGGGGGGTTCGGGTGGACACTCCAACTGCCTTTACTTCATTGGTTTCATGGGTTGAGAAATGAATATAGCAACTGTGCAGGAAGAGCTACCCGTCGATGATCTGGACCTGGTTTCCAGAGTGAAAATATTGCCAGAACGCTATTTTTCATTCATTGAAAGCCGGCTCGATGGTGGTCAGCAAGTTGGTGGTTTGCTGACGGCAGATAATTTGAAATGCATTAAGCGGTACGTCAATACCGTTAACCATTTACCGCGGACGCAGGTGGAAATCGAGAGGGAGGTCGATTACGCCGCCCTCGGTATTAAAGCGTCGATGGTCAATGAGCTTTACGTGGCGCTGCACCGGCATGCCGCTGAATGGGACATACTGGAACGCAGTATAAAACAGCTGGGGCCTGAAATTGAGATGTTTGCCGAAAGCCTGGTGCAGCGTGGCAGTAGCCTTTTGGAAAACCTTGAAAGCAGCGACGTGTTCATGGCGATCAAGAAACGCAAGGCCGAGGAGGGCGACGATGTTTACACCTCGGCGCTCAGCGAACATGAACAAGCACAGATCGCCAGTGTGCTGACGCTCGGCATTTCCGAACTGGTGAAGGAAATTGAATGCACTCGCCGGCGTATCGTTGACGTCGACAGCCGTGCCAACTGGTTCAACAATGAAATCAAGCGTGAACTCAAGCCGCGTATGGGACGCTTGTTGAAGCACTTCGATGAGAAGGTTTCCCATCAGGAAATCCTGGAAAAACGCAAGCAACTCGATCAGTGGGACGAGCAGGTCGACCAGTTGAAGGCTGAGTACGATGCCCATGTTGGCTATGCATTCACCGGTATCTTGTTGGGGCCGATCGGTCTGGTGATAACCGGTGGCGTATTCGGAAACAAGGCAGAAGCTATCAGGGCTACAAAGAATGCGCTGATTGAAAGACGCGATGAGTTGGCCAATGCACTGGGCAAGCTGGCGCCGGCCTTGAAGGACTTCGAGCGTGTTTCGACGCTGGTCAGAGATTTGCAATTCAGGTGCAAGGATCTGTCGGCGGCGACCAAGCGGTTGGCCGATGTTTGGTTGTTCCTCGCTTCGTATGCCGACAACTCTGTCAATGAAGCCAAAGAACTGAGTACCGTCGTCCAGCTTGAATCCTTTGTTCTTGATTTTTCGGAGGTTATCAAACCGTGGACCAAAATAGGCAGTGTGTGCCATACGCTGTCAGAGCTGTTCAATGAACTGATTGACGAGTATGAGGAAGCCTGACATGGAAATTGCCAATACTCAAACCGTCACGCCAGATGTTGTAGAGATGCAAAATCTGCAGGATCAGATATTCCAGCTCATTGGAAGTTGGGAAATGAACGTGCTGCCTGCCGCACGCGAGCAACTGGATGAACTGTGTACACTGTTGCTGGCTGTCGAGCGCGCATTCAAGGAGAGCTTGATAGGCGGTATCGTATTGCTGGAGGATCGGCGATTTATTCCGGGTGTGGACAGCGGCGCTTCGCAGCGCAGGCTCGCCAGTGTACTGGAGCGTTTGAATCAGCATCACGCGCACTTGGCCAGGAAAAACTTGCGGTTGGAGCTGTTTTCGCTATCGGCGCTTGTCGACGCCTTGCCAGAGTTGGCAGCGCGAACGGCCGGCCTTCAAGTACAGGCAGTCGCATTCGATGAACGATTGATGCAACTGCAACAGCAGCGTGCAGATATTGTCCAGGCTATCGAGCTGTTCGAGAAACCTTCGGTTGCAAGCGCACTGAAAGGCCTCATCCCGAGCGATGATGAGGTCGATCAGATAATGGGATTGATCACCGATCCGAAATTCGACGCCGGCCTGTTCAAGGCTGTGACGCAAAAGCTTGCACGGCATGCTGATGCGCTTGACGGGGCCAAGACATTCGTCGACCTGGGCAAAGCCCGTGGCCGGCTGGATAGCAAGATCGAGGCTGCAGTGGACGACCAGCGGCAGGTGCAGCGAACCCTGCAAGCGGCGCGGGAAGAACTGGAAGCGGTCACGGCGCTGTCGGGCTTGGTGCCGCTGAAGAACGGGTGGCTACATGAGCTTCGCAAGGTAGAGTCTGAGTGGCAGGCGCAGGCCGCCAGACTCAGCGCAACCATGGATCTGGAAGCTGCCACAGTCGCGCTGGACGGTTTGTGTGAGTACCTGAAGGTGGTGCAACTGCTGTATGACCGCAGTTGATTGCCCTCAGCGGACGACAATCTTGCAGTCGAAGGTTTGTACCGGGGCGACTTCTGCAGCCCATGGCTGTTGGTAGACCAGTAGCAACTGGGCATCTCCGGTGCTGGTAGCCTGGAAGCGCCAGGTGGAGACACCGGCGCTTCCGACCACGTCTTGATCATCGGGGGCGTTGTAGACCTCCGGGCCGAGGCTGCGCAGCACAGCTGATGCGGCATTCTTGACGAGCCAGCGATAGCCGGTGGATGGATTGCCGGGCAAGCTCAACGTCAGTGTCTGGCCTACCTGCAGTCGCGTTGGGCATTCACTTTCGGCATCCAGCTCGACAGGCTGTGTGGGGTATTGGGCACAGGCAGAAAGCAGGGTAAAGCTCAGGGGAACGAGCAGACGAGGGGCGGTCATGTTGGCTCCGTAGGCTGACGATGCCTGAGGATAACCGATGCTGGTGGGGTTTTGTGTGCCCAGTGCCGTCCTCTTCGCGGCTTAAGCCGCGAGGAGGACGGCACAGGTCAGAACAGGACTTTGGCCACGTCGGCAAAGCGCTTGGCGAAATGCACTGTCAGGCCTTCTCGCAGGTAGTCCGGCAGCTCCTCGAAGTCGCCGCGGTTAGGCTCGGGCAGGATCAGTTCGAAGATCTTCTGCCGCCGCGCCGCAATCACCTTTTCGCGTACCCCGCCAATCGGCAGCACCTGGCCGGTGAGGGTGAGCTCGCCCGTCATGGCTACGCCTTTTTTCGGTGCCTGATCGCGGGCGAGGGACAACAGGGCACTTGCCATGGTGACGCCGGCACTCGGGCCGTCCTTGGGCGTGGCGCCTTCAGGAACGTGCAGGTGGATGAACGCTTCGTTGAAGAAGCCAGGATCGCCGCCAAACTGCTTGAGGTTGGAGCTGACGTAGCTGTAGGCAATTTCGGCCGATTCCTTCATCACGTCCCCCAGCTTGCCGGTCAGCTTGAAGCCGCGGTTGAGCGTGTGGATGCGGGTCGCCTCGATCGGCAGCGTGGCACCGCCCATGCTGGTCCAGGCCAGGCCGGTGATTACCCCTTTGCCAGCCAGTACCTGCTCACTGCGGAATACGGGAATGCCCAGTGCGGCCTCCAGGTCCTTGGTGCCGATCTTCAGCTTGGCTTCGGGGTCTTCCATCAGCTTGACCACCGCTTTGCGCACCAGTTTGCCCAATTGCTTCTCCAGCTGGCGCACGCCGGCCTCGCGGGCATAGCCCTCGATAACCAGGCGCAGGGCGCTGTCGCTGATGCTCAGGCTGGTCTTGGAAACGCCAGCTTTTTGCAGTTGCTTGGGCCACAGGTGGCGCTTGGCGATGGCCAGTTTTTCCTCAGTGATGTAGCCGGACAGGCGGATCACTTCCATGCGGTCGAGCAACGGCCCGGGGATCGAGTCGAGGGTGTTGGCGGTGCACACGAACAGCACCTTGGACAGGTCCAGGCGCAGGTCGAGGTAGTGGTCGAGGAAGTCGACGTTCTGCTCCGGATCGAGGGTTTCCAGCAATGCCGAAGCCGGGTCGCCCTGATAGCTTTGGCCCATCTTGTCGATCTCGTCGAGCATGATGACCGGGTTCATCACTTCGACCTCTTTCAGGGCCTGTACCAGCTTGCCGGGTTGTGCGCCGATGTAGGTGCGGCGGTGGCCCTTGATTTCGGCCTCGTCGCGCATGCCGCCAACGCTGAAACGATAGAACGGCCGGCCAAGCGATTCTGCAATGGATTTGCCGATGCTGGTCTTGCCCACCCCGGGCGGGCCCACCAACAGCACGATGGAGCCGCTGATTTCGCCTTTCCAGGCGCCCACGGCGAGGAATTCGATGATGCGTTCCTTGATGTCGTCGAGGCCGGCATGGTGCTGATCAAGGACTTTGCGTGCATGCTTGAGGTCGAGCTTGTCTTTGCCGTACACGCCCCACGGCAGGGCGGTGGCCCATTCGAGGTAGTTGCGGGTGACGGCGTACTCGGGCGAACCGGTTTCGAGAATGGCCAGTTTGCCCATCTCTTCATCAAGGCGCTTGCGCGCCTGGGGCGGCAGGGTCTTGCCTTCCAGGCGCTGTTCGAACTGTTCCAGGTCGGCGCTGCGGTCGTCCTTGGTCAGCCCCAGCTCCTGCTGGATGACCTTGAGTTGCTCCTTGAGGAAAAACTCCCGCTGGTGTTCGCCGATCTGCCGGTTTACCTCGGCCGAGATCTCGTTCTGCAGGCGCGCGACTTCCACCTCTTTGCGCAGCATCGGCAGGACCTTTTCCATGCGCTTTAGCATGGGCACGCAGTCGAGTACTTCCTGCAACTGGTTGCCGGTGGCCGAGGTCAGCGCGGCGGCGAAGTCGGTGAGCGGTGACGGGTCGTTGGGGCTGAAGCGGTTGAGGTAGTTCTTCAGCTCTTCGCTGTACAGCGGGTTGAGCGGCAGCAGCTCCTTGATCGCGTTGATCAGGGCCATGCCGTAAGCCTTGACCTCGTCGGTCGGCTCGGCGGACTGGCGCGGGTATTCGACTTCGACCAGGTAGGGTGGGCGGTGATGCTTGAGCCAGTTGCGGATGCGTACCCGGGTCAGGCCCTGGGCGACGAACTGCAGTTTGCCGTTTTCACGGCTGGCATGGTGCACCTTGACCAGCGTGCCGTATTGCGGCAAGGCCGAGGTGTCGAAATGGCGATGGTCTTCCGGCGGGGTGTCCATGAAGAACAGCGCCAGGCAGTGGTCCGGTGACTTGGCCACCAGGTCGAGGGTTTCGGCCCAAGGTTCTTCATTGACGATGACCGGCAGTACCTGGGCCGGGAAGAACGGGCGGTTGTGGATCGGGATCACGTAGACTTTGTCCGGCAGTTGCTGGCCGGGCAGGGCGAGGGCGTGGCCGGGTTCGGCCGGGGAGGTGTGCTCGACTTCGCTGTGTTCGTCAGGGTGTTCCGGGAAATCCTGCTGGTCGCTCATGGGGCACCTGCGTGAATGGCTATGGTGCTTAGATGGGGCGCAGGGGAATCGGTTTCAATGGTAGACGAAGGGACCAGGGGAGGGTTTCATCTGTGATGGCCTGCACCGGCCTCATCGCCGGCAAGCCAGCGCCCACAGGTAACCCACCATTTTCAAGGTCGGTGGAATACCTGTGGAAGCTGGCTTGCCGGCGATGAGGCCGGTACAGGGGAATGAGCCCTGCAAGCAGGGCTCGGTAACTTAGTCAGCCAATTTGTAAGCGATGATGTAATCGCCCATTTTGGTGCCCAGCGAGCCATGGCCGCCGGCGGTTACCAGCACATACTGCTTACCATCCTTGCCGGTGTAGGTCATCGGCGTGGCCTGGCCACCCGCTGGCAGGCGGGCACTCCACAGTTCCTTGCCGTTGTTTACATCATAAGCGCGCAGGTATTGGTCCAGGGTGCCGCTGAGGAAGCCGACGCCACCGGCGGTGACGATCGAACCGCCCATGCTCGGCACGCCAACCGGCAGGCCGATCGGTACCGGGGTGCTGTCACGAGTGGTGCCGTTCTTGTGTTTCCACACCACCTTGTTGGTGAACAGGTCGATGGCGGCGACATAGCCCCAGGCCGGTGCCTGGCACGGTACGCCTAGCGGCGACATGAATGGGTGCATGGTGACCGCGTACGGCGCGCCGGTATTCGGCTGCACGCCGCTGGTCTCGCTTTCGCGCTTGCTGCCTTCGGCCACCTGCTCGCGCGGGACCATCTTCGACACGAAGGCCATGTAGTTGGGCGAGGTGAACAGCAGTTGGCGGACCGGGTCGACGGACACGCTGCCCCAGTTGAATACACCCACGTTGCCCGGGTAGATCAGCGAACCCTGCTCGGAAGGCGGGGTGTACTGGCCTTCGTAGCGCAGTTCGCGGAACTGGATGCGGCACAGCATCTGGTCGAATGGCGTAGCGCCCCACATGGCCTGTTCGGTCAGCTCAGGGCCCAGCAGGTTGAGGTCGGAGCGGGCCTGGGTCGGCGAGGTGTGGTCGCCCTTCACTGCGCCTTGCGGGGTGGGGATTTCGCGAATCGGCACGATCGGCGTACCGTCGCGGCGGTCGAGCACGTACAGGCTGCCTTGCTTGGTCGGCACGATGATCGCGGGTTTCACCCCATCGTCAGTCTTCAGGTGGACCAAGGTCGGCTGGCTGCCCACGTCCATGTCCCACAAGTCGTGGTGGGTAAACTGGTAGTTCCAGCGGGCCTTGCCGGTGGCCAGGTCAAGGGCGACCACGCCGGCGCTGTACTTCTCGGCGCCCGGGGTGCGGTCGGCGCCCCACTGGTCCGGGGTCTGGTTGCCCAACGGCAGGTAGATCATGCCCAGGTCTTCGTCGACGCTGGCGATCGACCACATATTGGCCGAGTTGCGGCTGTACATCTTGCCGGCGGCCAACGGCTTGGTGTCATCCGGGTTGTTGCTGTCCCAGTTCCACACCAGGTGGCCGTCGTGCACGTCGTAGGCGCGGATCACGCCCGACGGCTCGTTGGTCGACTCGTTGTCGGTGACATGGCCACCAATGATCACCAGGTCACGGGTGATAGCGGCAGGCGAGGTGGAGTAGTAGCCGCCGGCAGTGAAGGGACCGATGCCGGTGGTGAGGTCGATCACGCCCTGGTTGGCGAAGCCTTCGCAGACTTTGCCGTTGTCGGCGTTGATGGCAATCAGGCGGGCATCTGCGGTAGGCAGGTACAGGCGGCGTGGGCAGGCCTGGGCTACGGCCTGGCCGGCGTCGGTAATTTTCGGCGCCGGGCTGCCGTCGCGGCTGACATAGCGGTTTTCGTCATAGTACGAAACGCCGCGGCAGGTCATGTGGGCAAAGCCTTTGAAGGTGCCGGTCGGGCTCTTGACCTGCGGGTCGTAACGCCAGATTTCCGCGCCGGTGTCCGGGTCCAGGGCCAGCAAGCGGCTGTGTGCGGTGCAGGCGTAGAGCATGCCGTTGACCTTCAGCGGGGTGTTCTGGTTGGTCAGCTCCACAGGGTCGTTGTCGGTCGGCAGGTCACCGGTGCGAATGCGCCAGGCTTCTTCCAGGCGGTAGGCATTCTGCGGGGTGATCTGGCGCAGCGGTGAATAACGGTCGCCATGCTCGGTGCGGCCGTAAGCCTGCCATTCGCCATCAGGCATGGATGGGGCGGCGCTGGCCATTTCGCTGCTTTCGCGGCCCAGTTCGCCGAACACTTCGCCGGGGTGGGTGAACTGGCTGCCCAGCGCACATGCGCCCGAAGCAACCACCGCAACGCCGAGCAGTGCAGTGTTGGCTTTGCTGGCCGGGCCGATCAACGGACGACGTGCCCACGGCAGCAGCAGCACCACGCCGATGGCAAACCAGATGGCCAGGCGTGGCACCAGTTGCCACCAGTCCAGGCCCACTTCAAGCAGCGCCCATACAGTGCTGCCCAGCAGCACCAGGCCGTACAGGCCCAAGGCAATGCGGCGTTGGGCCAGCAGCAGGATGCCCGAGAGGGCAAAGCCGATACCGGCAATCAGGTAGTACAGCGATCCGCCCAGCTGGCTTAGCTTGATACCACCGGCCAGCAGGGCCAGGCCCATCAGCAACAGCAGCGCGCCGATCAGGCGAGGGAGCCAGCGGCTTCCTTGGTTGGCACCTTCAGTGCTCATCGTAGGTTCTCCGTCAGGTCAAAAAAGGGTGGTTAGAAACTGCTCTGGATCTTCAGGCCACCGATCAGGGCGCCATCGACCTGCGACACCCCGCCCGGGTGGCGGATGTACTGCAGGTTGGGGCGTACGGTGAGCCAGTCGGCCAAGTGGATGCCGTAGTACAGCTCGGCGCTGTACTCGGTGTCCTGCACCGGCAGGAAACCTGGATTGTCATAGTCGTAGAGCCCTGCGGCCTGGTTGGCCAGGCGGGCGTTCTTGCGGTAGGCGGGGTTGACGTGCACTCGGGCCAGGGCGAAACCGATGTCGTCCTTGGCGCGGGCGTCGAAAGGCCCTTTGTATACCAGTCCTGCCTGCACATAGTTGTCGATGGCATTGGTCTTCTTGTCGTGCACCGTGGCGTTGGCGAACAGGCTCAGGCCTCGCGACTGGTCGGATGCCAGCGAGGTTACTTGCTGCTGGGCGCCGAGCCACATGCCGTGCTTGCTCGAACTGCTGCGGTAGGCGGCGCCGCTGAGGGCGGCCGGCTGGCCGTTGCTGTCCTTGAGAACATCCTGTGCCTTGGCATTACTGTAGTAGTAGCCAGCGCGATATTCCCCTTTCAAACCTTGGATACGTGGGGTCCATACCAGTTCGACTGGCATTACCGCGCCTTGGGTGCCGCTGCCGCTGAGCTTGAAGCCGTTGCCAGATTCGAGGTTGGAGGGGTTCTGCTCGAACACGCCCACCTGGGTGTAAAGCGTGTCGCTGAGGTTGTAACGCACGCGCAGGGCCCATTGGCTGACCGGCCAGTTGTACCAGATGCCACCCACCCAGTTGCCTACCTGCGAGCCGCAAAAGGCCAGGTTCTGGAAGTCGCAAGGGAAGCTGTTGAAATCTTCGCCTTCGCCGAAGCGACCGAATTTCACATCCAGCGCACCCTCGAAGTACTTCTGCTTGATCCACATCTGCGTCAGCCGCCAGGTTTCGCCACGGCCCCAGACTTCCTGGGCCGAGGTGAAGCCGCCGACGCGAGGATCGTTGATGCGGTCGTTGCTGATGTTGTCGCCGTGGCGCTCGGTAAGGGTCAGCTGGAACTCGGTGTCATGCCAGCCGAAAATCTTGTCCAGGTCCAGGTGGCTGCCAAAGGTGAACTGGTCGCTGTAGCGAGCGGTACGGTCGTGGTCGAAGCCACCGTGCAGGTTGCTGCCCATCTCGCCGGTGTAGCCGAGGGTGAAGTCGTAGCCTTTTTCCAGCAATTCGCTGCGAGTGCCGCCCCAGTCACCGAGCATCCATGGGGAGTCGCTGGCGAACATTTCGCTGGCGGCGGCGGGTGTCGCCAAGGCGCTGAGGGCAAGGCCGATGTAACAGGTTTTGGGCAGTTGGAGCATGAGATAGCGCTATCTTTTTGATTATTGAAAAAACGGCAAGCGCATCGAAGGGCGTGCCCTTCAATGGATATGGCGACAGGATGGTTTCAGTGAAGCGATTCAGCTTCAGGCGGGCAGGATATAGCGGAAGTTGTAAGAAAAAAAGACAAATTGTCGCAGGGGATTGTTGTTCAGCGGGTAACAATAGCCTGAAGAGGGGCGCAAAGCGCCCCCGCGATTTCAGAAGGTGGTACGCAACCCCACTTCGACACTACGCCCCGGCGCCGGCGCGATATCGCGCAGGATCGAGCTGGCATAACGCACGGTCTGGTCGGTCAGGTTTTCGCCGCGCACAAACGCCAACCACTGGCTCTGGCCAACTTCGAAGCGGTAGCCAATGCTTGCACCCAGTGTGGTGTAGCCATCGGTGCTGGTTTCGTTGGCCGGTTTGCGGTGCTGCGACGCGGCATGCTGGACATCGACCCGCGCCTGCCAGCGGTCCAGTTCCCACACCAGGCCGCTGTTCAGGCGCAGCGGGGCGATGCGTGGCAGCGGTTCGCCGCTGTCGAGGTTCTTGGCCCGGGTGTAGTCACCAGACAACTCCAGCGCGAAGCTGCCGTAACGGTTCTCGACCAGTTGCCAGCGGTCCTGGGCCTCGATGCCGTAAAAGCGCGCCCGCACGCCCTGGTACTGGTATTCCGGGAAACCGTCGTGGTCATGGTCATGGTCGTGATCGTGGTCGTCCTCGCCATGGTCGTGATCATGCCCGCCCTCGCGCAGGTTGCCGGTGCCGATCAGCCCGATGTAGTTGCGAAAGTGGCTGTAGAACACCCCGACACTGCCTTTGTGGGTGCCATTGTCGAAGCGCAGCGCCAGGTCGGCAGAGATGGCCTTTTCCTTGTTCAGGCTGGCGTCGCCAACTTCAAAAGCGCCGGTGGCCACGTGCGCGCCATTGGCGTACAGCTCGTAGAACGTCGGGGCGCGCTCGGTGTAGCCGAGGTTGGCGGCCAGCGACCAGATCGGGTCGAGCTGGTACACCGCACCTGATGACAGGCTGAAGGCGTTGAAGCTGCTGGCGCTGTCGGCATCGACGAAGTTTTCGTTGCCTTTGGCGTCAGGGTCTACCCGAGTGTGCTCCACGCGTGCGCCCAGGCTCAGGTTCAGCCGCTGTGTGGCCTGCCATTGCTCCAGCATGAACAGCGCGAGGCTGTTGGTATGGGTGTGTGGGACAAAAGCCTCTTCGCCCAGGGCGGAAAATTCGTTGCGGCTGACCTGAGCACCGATCACCCCCTCCACCGGCCCGAGCGGTTGGTGGCGGGCTTCGATACGGGCTTCGTAGCCCTTGTTCTTGAAGGTGGTGTGCACCTCGCCTTCTTCGATCTCGCTGTGTTCGTAGTCGGTATAGCCAGCATCGATCTTGACGGAGCTGAACGGGCCATCCAGGTCACGCAGTTCGGAGGCGAAGGCGTAGTGGTCCTGTTTCATGTCCAGGCGCACACCGGATTCGGCCACCGAGCCGTAATTGCTGTCGTAGCGGCTATAAGACAGGCCGGCGTAACCGTGATCCCAGTGATAGGCGCCACCGACGGCACCGCCATCTTGGCGGCCGTCGCTGTTTTCCAGGCGGTGTTTGCTGCCGGGCTCATCGGCGTCACGTACCTTGGCGCTGCGGGCGTAGCCGGGGATGCGCAGGTCGTTGAATTGGCGGCTGTTGGCATCGAGATGCAGGGCGAAGGCACCGTTGCCCGCCTCCAATTTGCCGGCGCTGCTGCGGGTGGTGTCGGCGCCACCGTAGCGCAGCTCGCCGGCACCGTGGATGCCTTCGATCGGTGCGTCCGGGATGCGGTTGTCGAAGGTATTGACCACGCCACCGATGGCGTTGCCGCCGTAGAGCAGGGCGGCCGGGCCACGGACGATCTCGACGCGCTCGACGGTAACCGGGTCCAGCGGCACGGCGTGGTCATAGGACAGCGATGAGGCATCCAGGGCGCCGACGCCATTGCGCAGGATGCGGATGCGGTCGCCGTCCAGGCCGCGGATCACCGGGCGGCTGGCGCCAGGGCCGAACCAGGTAGAGGCGACCCCGGGCTGCTTGTTCAGGGTTTCACCGAGGCTGCCGTGCTGTTGTTGCAGCAGGTTGTCGCCTTCGAGCACGGTGCTGGGGGCGGTCAGCTGGCGGTTGCCCAGCGGATTGGCGGTAATTACCTGTGGTTCGAGTTCCACGGCCTGGCTGGGCGATGCAGCCAGCCAGAGCGCGACGGCAAGGGGGGAGAGACGAAGCGTTGGGTACAACATGGCGATGGGGCGTTCCTTGGCAGATGCTTTTTTAGTGTTACAACATAACATAACTATTTCAGCACAGAGGTTTTACGCCTGGCCAGCAGTTTTTCTGTCGACTTGACGGATCCCGTCCGCCACTACACTCGTGTAAGGTGCGCATCTTTCCAACGGAGCACAGCATGAGCACGGCCCAACACAACGCGCTGCACGGCAAGACCCTTGAACAGATCCTCACCGAGCTGGTGGCGCACTACCAATGGCAGGGCCTGGCCGAACGCATCGATGTGCGTTGCTTCAAGAGCAACCCCAGCATCAAGTCGAGCCTGGCCTTTTTGCGCAAGACACCGTGGGCGCGGGAAAAGGTCGAGCAGTTGTACGTGAAGCTGCAGCGCCAGGCCTGATATGCCGCGTCGCCCCTGGCTGACCAGCATCGCCGTGCTCGGCTGGTTCGGCCTGACCGTGCAGGTATACCTGGTGCTGCTGGCGCGCTGGCAGGAACAGGCCAGCCTGATTGGCGGCCTGATCAACGTGTTCGGCTATTTCACCGTGCTGACCAATACCTTGGTGGCGGCGGTGGTCAGTTATGCGGCGTTCGGTCGTGAAGGCCGAGTCAGGCGTTTTTTCCTGTCGCCGTCGGTGAGTACTGCGGTGGCTGCCAGCATCGTGCTGGTGGCGCTGGCCTACAGCCTGTTGCTGCGTCACTTGTGGCAACCGCAGGGCTGGCAATGGCTGGCGGACGAGTTGCTGCACGACGTGATGCCGGTGCTTTATGCCGTGTACTGGTGGTGGGAGGTGCCCAAGGGCAGCCTGAGGCTTTGGCACTTGGCGGTGTGGGCGATTTACCCGGCGGTGTACTTCGCCTACGCGCTGTGGCGGGGGAGCGAGATTGGCGTGTATGCCTATCCGTTCATCGATGTGGCGAGCCTGGGGTATGGGCAGGTGATGCTCAATGCCCTGGGGGTGCTGGCGGGGTTCTGGGGGATAGGGCTGGTGTTGCTGGGGCTGGATAAGTGGCGCGGGTCGAACAGATTCGCTTAGCGTGCACTGGCCCTATCGCCGGCAAGCCAGCTCCTACAGGTACCCCATAGCCTTCATGGGCTGTGCAATAACGGTGGGAGCCGGCTTGCCGGCGATAGGGCCAGTGCAGGCAACCAAGATCACTCGTCGTCCGCAGTCCCGTCGGCACGCCAGTAGGCCGCTGCCTTCAGCGCATCCTCCGGCACCCCTTTTTCCAGCAATAGCGCCTTGGCCTGGCGGGTCAGGGCTTTTTCCAGCGCCACCCAGCCGTACAACCGACCTTGCGGCAAGGTCAGGTTCTTCAACAGTTCCAGCAAATCTTCTTGCTGGCGACGCACCCAGATGACTTCGACTTGTGACTTGCTCGGCAGCGGCTGGCGCTCCTGCTCGTCTTCGATCTGGATCACCGCCAGCACCTGGCGGCCAGCCGGCAGTTCGTCCAACCGCCGACCAATCGCCGGAATGGCGGTTTCGTCACCGATCAGCAGGTAGCTGTCGAAAATATCCGGCACCACCATTGATGCTCGTGGCCCAGCGATGTCCAGGGTTTGCCCAGGCGCGGCCTGGGCGGCCCAGGTGGAGGCGGGGCCATCACCGTGCAGTACGAAGTCGATGTCCAGTTCATTGGCCACCAGGTCGATGCGCCGTGGCGTGTACTCGCGCATGGTCGGCCGTGCGCCACCGTCCCGGCCCATATTACGGGCCTCGATGGCCTGCTGTTGCTCCGGCGTTTCGGCGAACAGCAGCTTGATATGGTCATCACTGCCCACGCTGGTGAAACCCTGCAGTTCGGCACCGCCGAGGGTGATGCGGCGCATGCGTGGGGTCAGTTCGGTGACCCGCAGTACCTGCAAACGGCGTTGGCGGATCTGGTGGTTGACGCGGTGGATGGTGTCACTCATGGGAAGCCTCCTCCCTGACAGGTTCGGCCGGCCCGGAGGCGATGGCCTTGGCGGTATGGTTGAGCAAGTCGCGGACCCGTTGGGTCTCTTCCGGTGTCCAGCGGCCGCTGTGCATGTGCAGTGCGTGGCGCAGGTTGCCGACTGCTTCATGGATTTCTGGCGGGCGGTCGTGGCCGCGCAGGGCGCGTTTGCTGACCTCGATGCGCATGCGCACGCCGTCCAGGGCGACAGCCTGCTCGGCCAGGGCGCTGCGCCCGGCGTCGGTGATGGCATAGAGGCGTTTGCTGCCTTGCACCTGGCCACTGATCAACTCGGCCTCTTCAAGAAAATTCAGCGTGGGGTAGATCACCCCGGGGCTAGGGCTGTAGCTGCCGTAGAACAGGTTTTCGATCTGGCGGATAAGGTCGTAACCGTGGCCGGGCTGGTCTGCGAGCAGGTCCAGCATCAGCAGCTTGAGGTCACCGGGGGCGAAGACGCGTGGGCCGCGCTCGCCGCGGCCGGGGCGCCGCTCGAAGGGATCATGGGGGGTGTGTTCGCGCATGGGGACAGGGCTCCGTCGTTTGCGATATATCGTAAGATATTACTCAAGATATATCTAAAGACAAGCCTCTGGATGCTGATGATTATCATCTAGTCATTCGATACGTTCCCTGCAGCAGTCGGTGTGTTCACGGCCACCTGCGGCGGTTTGCACTCATTCGGATTGCCGGGCTGCAGGTACGGCATGAGAATCGGGGCCATGCCTTTGAGAACCTGCACCGGCAGCGCCGAGGTGAATTTGAATGCCTCTGCCGAGCGCCCCGGCACGAAGGCGGTGAGGGTGCCGAAGTGGTTGTCGCCAAGGAAGAACACAAAGGTGGCTGTTCGGTTCAGCGAGCGCGAGCCAATCAGCCGGCCACCGGCGCCGAAGCTTTCAATGCGGTTGTCACCGGTACCGGTCTTGCCCCCCATCACCAGTGGTGTACCGTCCTGCAGCTTGAAACTGCCGGAAATACGCCGCGCCGTGCCTGCATCCACCACCTGCGACATGGCGCCTTTCAGTGCGCGCGCCACTTCCACGGGCAGAATCCGCACGCCCCGGTCCGGGTCGGTGATCAACTTGGTCTCATAAGGTGTATTGGCTGCAAAGTGCAGGGTGTCGATGCGCAGGGTAGGCAGGCGTATGCCGTCGTTCTGGATGATGCCGACCAGTTCGGACAGGGCGGCAGGACGGTCGCCCGAACTGCCGATCGCGGTGGCCAGCGAGGGCACGAGGTGGTCGAATGGATAGCCAACGCGCTTCCAGCGCTGGTGGATGTCGAGGAAGGCTTCGATCTCCACCATGGTGCGGATGCGGCTATCGCGGGCCCCTTGGTAGCGGCTCTTGAACAGCCAGCTGTACACTTCTTGGCGCTCGAAACGGCTGGCGTTGACCATTTCGGTCAAGGTCGAGCTCGGGTTCTTCAGCAGGTAGCCGAGCAGCCAAAGGTCCAGCGGGTGGACCTTGGCAATGTAGCCCTGGTCGGGCAGGTCATATTTACCGGGGCCATAGGCATCGTACATCTCTGACAGGCGGCCGTCGGTCAGCTTGCCCAAGGCAGCCTTGTCGCCCTTGAGGTGGGCACGTACGAAGGCATTGAAGGTTTCCTGCCCTGCTTCAGGGAACAGGTAGCGGTGCACCGCTGCCAGCCGCTGTGGGGTCACGCGCATGCTGTCCAGGAAGGTGTCCAGGCGCTGCTGCGAGGTTTTGCGCTGGTATTTCTTCCAGAAGCGCATCAGGTAGTTGGTGCCTTCCTTGTCGGCGAAGCGGGCCAGGTATTCCTGGCGGCGAGGGTCGGCGTCGTCCTTGAGCAGCGGCACGCGGTTGTACGGCTGCTGGTAGGTCACGTAGCGCACCAGGTCGCGCATCAGGCGGATGAACGGCAGGTTGATCGATTCGCGTAGGGCATCCTTGAGTGTCGGGTTGCGGCTGTTGTCTTCCTTGCGGAAGTTGTTGAACACGTGCATGCCGCCGCCTGTGAAAAAGGCTTCACCGGTATTGGCGGAGTATTTGCGCTCCAGCGCGGCGTCGAGCATGGCGTCCAGGCTCTGGTTCTTGCTGTTCTGCGCCAGCCATTCCAGCGACCACTGGGTAATGCGGTCGAGTTCGGCGACTTCGACCTTCTTCAACTCGGCAGCGGGCTTGCCGGCGTACTTGTCGTGCAGTTCGGCGATGATCTCCAGGTATGTGGTCAGCACCCGCAACTTGGCGGTGGAGCCCAGCTCCAGCTTGCTGCCTTCGTTGATGTCGAAGGGCTGGTTGGTGCTGTCGGTCTGCACCCGTACTCGCGAGCCGTCGGCCGTGCGCTCAAACAAGGTGAAGCTGTAGCTCACTTGGTCGGTGGTCTTGGTGGTGAGCAGGCGCTCGCCGATCAGCCCCATCTGCGCGGCAAACTCGGGGTCGGCAAGGTTTTTCAGGTACTGGCTGACCTGCAGTTGCAGGTCGGCCTGCAGGGTACTGGTGGCCGACACATCGAGGCGGTCGAGATCATACAGCGGGCGGTTGAGCATGGCTGCCAGCCGGTTACGCGCCAGGCTGATGCCCTTGTTGGTGACGATCGGCACGATGGTTGGCTGCGCTACCCAGTCGCGATAGACCGCTTTGCTGGCCAGTGCGGCTTCGGCCAGTGGCTGCTCTATCACATTGTTTGCGGCGAGCACGCGGATGTGCGAATCGGTGAGTTCGGCCAGCTCGACCCGGCCCTTGGACAGGTAGTGGGACGGGCGGCGCTGGGCAATCATCAGCGACAGCACCTGGCGCAGGGCAAGGCCGCGTGTGGCCATGCTTTCGGCGTCAGTGGCGGTGGAATTCAGCGCCAGGTTGACTTGGTCGAAGTCGGCGCCGTACCACACCCGCAAGCCTTCGGCCATGCCGTGTACTTCGCCGTGCCCGGGCACGGCCGACAGCGGCACACTGTTGAGGTAGTCGCGCACGATGCGCTGGCGTGCTTCGGTGGTATCCGGGCCGCCCCGGTAGGCGCGCACGCTGGCAGAAATCATCTGTCGGATTTTCTCGGCACCCGACACGGTCAGGCCGTCCGGTGAGTGGCGGTACTTTTCCAGTTGCGTGGCCAACGTGCTGCCGCCCGCAGACTGACCAGGCAAAGCCAGGTACTTGGCCACCTGGCTGTAGGCGGCTTTAGCAAAGCGTGGCCAGTCCACGGCGGGGTTGTTGCGCGGGTCCTGGGTATCGAGCAGGTCGCGGTTCTCGATGAACAACAGGCTGTTGACCATCACCGGCGGGATCGCGGCAAAGTTCGGGTACAGGTGCTGTGGATAGTTGTACTGGTACAGCGTGTCGCCGCGGCAGTCAGTGATCGACAGGCCGGCCTGAATTTTCTCGATATAGGGCGCGAACAGCCCATGATCGACGTAGTTCATCAGCGCAGGGGAGAACCTCACCTGTTCAGTGATCAGGTAATCGCGCTTGAGCAGGCGTGGCAGGAATTCGCCCAGAGCGCTGTAGCCCAGTCGTTTGTCGAACGGCCCTTCACCGGGGTAGATAATGGCGTCACTAGGGCCAGGCTCCAGCGAGTAGGTCAGCGTAGCGGCCAGTTTGCTGAACTCGCGCGATTGCAGTTCGGAGGTGCGGAATTCGTCATACGCAGCGAAGCCGATGGCTACCAGCGCCACCAGCAGGATGAGGATGATCAGCCGCCACCAAAGCCGACGCTGACGGGGGGGCTTCGGTTGGGGCGTCTCGGCCGGAGGTATCTCGGGTGCTTCCGTTCTGCTTGGTTCCGATTGCCACAGTGCGCCCATAGTCTTCAATCCGGCCAGGTGTTTTCGTCTTGCTTGTCTGAAGCTTAGACGTTGAGCGGGTGAGGTGAAAAATTTGTAGGAGGTGGAGAAAAGCGGGTAGGGCTATGCGGCTTTGGTGTGGGTTTTTTGACCCCGAGATGTTGCTATGGTGCCGGGGCAGTTTTCCGGGCCGCTGCACGGGCGAGAAAACTTGCTGATTATTCCTGTATATACAGCGAAAAACCCTGCAACGGTCTTCCTATACTGCTCGGCCCCTTCGCCCTGCCGGGCGCTCTACCCCGGCACACGGGCCGGCCCACGAAGCCAGCCTGGCAAGCAGACGCCACGCCTATCGGCCTGGCCGGTGCTGCACGAAGGTCAAATCCAATAACAAAATGAGGTTGTATTGCTATGCCAGTCGGCAACCACTCTGCCCATGGCCAGGCCAATGAAGGCGGCCCGCTCAAGCGTGAACTGGGCGAACGGCACATCCGCCTGATGGCGCTGGGCGCCTGTATCGGCGTCGGTCTTTTCCTCGGTTCGGCCAAAGCCATCGAAATGGCCGGCCCTGCCATCATGCTGTCCTACATCATCGGTGGCTTGGCCATCCTGGTGATCATGCGCGCCCTTGGCGAAATGGCCGTGCATAACCCGGTCGCCGGGTCGTTCAGCCGCTATGCCCAAGACTACCTCGGCCCGCTGGCGGGCTTCCTCACCGGGTGGAACTACTGGTTCCTCTGGTTGGTGACCTGTGTCGCCGAAATTACTGCAGTAGCCATCTACATGGGTATCTGGTTCCCCGACGTGCCCCGCTGGATCTGGGCCCTGGCAGCCTTGGGTAGCATGGGCGCCGTTAACCTGGTAGCGGTGAAGGCCTTTGGTGAATTCGAGTTCTGGTTCGCCCTGATCAAGATTGTCACCATCATCGCCATGGTCCTTGGCGGCATCGGTGTCATTGCCTTCGGCTTCGGCAATGACGGTGTGGCTGTAGGTGTCTCCAACCTGTGGAGCAACGGCGGCTTCATGCCGAATGGCGTGACCGGCGTGCTGATGTCGCTGCAGATGGTGATGTTCGCCTACCTGGGTGTGGAAATGATCGGTTTGACCGCCGGCGAAGCACGCAACCCGCAAAAGACCATCCCACAGGCCATTGGCTCGGTGTTCTGGCGCATCCTGCTGTTCTACGTCGGTGCGTTGTTCGTGATCCTGTCGATCTACCCGTGGAACGAAATTGGCAGCCAGGGTAGCCCGTTCGTCATGACCTTCGAGCGCCTCGGCATCAAGACCGCCGCCGGCATCATCAACTTCGTGGTCATCACCGCGGCGCTGTCGTCGTGCAACGGCGGGATTTTCAGCACCGGGCGCATGCTCTACAGCCTGGCACAAAACGGCCAGGCCCCTGCCGCCTTTGCCCGTACCTCGAAGAATGGCGTACCGCGCAATGCACTGCTGCTGTCGATCGGCGCGCTACTGCTGGGCGTGCTGGCCAACTACCTGGTGCCGGAAAAAGTGTTTGTCTGGGTAACGTCGATTGCCACCTTCGGTGCAATCTGGACCTGGGTGATGATCCTGCTGGCGCAGCTCAAGTTCCGTGCCGGTCTTTCCACTGCTGAGCGCAAGGCACTGAAGTACCGCATGTGGCTGTGGCCGCTGAGCTCCTACCTGGCGCTGGGTTTCCTGGTGCTGGTGGTTGGCTTGATGGCGTACTTCGAGGATACCCGTGTGGCCCTGTACATTGGCCCGGCGTTCCTGGTGCTGCTGACCGTGCTGTACTACGCGTTCCGTCTGGCGCCGAAAGACGTACAAGGTGTGGCCAGTACCGCTTCCTGATCTGAAATAGCCGGGGCTGCGTAGCAGCCCCAGGGCTCTATCAGGCAGCCACTTCGCTGTGTGGCTCAAAGCTGTCGGCCCGGGCCAGTTGCCACATGCGTGAATAGAACTGCCCGTTCACCTCGCCGGTCAGCAACTCGCCCGGTTTCAAGAACACATGCATCTGCGAGAACAGCTTGATCTCGGTGGCCGAGACGCGCCGCACCAGGTGCTTGGCTTCCAGCTGCGCCGGGTGGTCCAGGCCCGCCGCCGCGAGCATTTCGGCCAGGGCATGCAAGGTGTTGTGGTGGAAGTTCAGCACCCGTTGGGCCTTGTCCGGCACCACCAGAGCGCGCTGGCGCAGTGGGTCTTGCGTGGCCACGCCGGTGGGGCACTTGTTGGTGTGGCAGCTCTGCGACTGGATGCAGCCAATGGCGAACATGAAGCCACGCGCCGAGTTGGCCCAGTCAGCACCAATGGCCAGCACGCTGGCGATGTCGAAGGCGCTGACGATCTTGCCGCTGGCCCCGAGCTTGATCTTGTCACGCAGGTTCAGGCCAACCAGCGTGTTGTGCACGAACAGCAGGCCTTCGCGCAGCGGCACACCGATATGGTCGGTGAACTCTACCGGTGCGGCGCCGGTGCCGCCTTCCTTGCCATCGACGACGATGAAGTCGGGCAGGATGCCGGTTTCCAGCATGGCCTTGGCGATGCCCATGAACTCCCACGGGTGGCCCAGGCAGAACTTGAAGCCGACTGGTTTGCCGCCGGACAGCTCACGCAGCTGGGCAATGAACTGCATCATCTCGATCGGCGTGGAGAAAGCGCTGTGGCGCGACGGCGAGATGCAGTCTTCGCCCATCAGCACGCCTCGGGTCTCGGCAATCTCTTGGGTTACCTTGTGTTTGGGCAGGATGCCGCCGTGGCCGGGCTTGGCGCCCTGGCTCATCTTGATTTCGATCATGCGCACCTGCGGGCTGCGCGCCTGGGCGGCGAAGCGTTCGGGGTCGAAACGCCCGTCCGGCGTGCGGCAACCGAAGTAGCCGCTGCCCAGTTCCCAGACCAGGTCGCCGCCATGCTCGCGGTGATAAGGGCTGATACTGCCTTCGCCGGTGTCATGGTGGAAGTTGCCCAGCTTGGCGCCCTGGTTGAGGGCGCGGATGGCATTGGCGCTGAGCGAGCCGAAGCTCATGGCCGAAATGTTGAAGATCGAGGCCGAGTACGGCTGGCTGCACTGCGGCCCGCCGACGATGACGCGGAAGCTGCTTGGGTCGGCCAGCGGCGCCGGGCGCATGGAGTGGCCGATGAACTCGAAACCAGACTCGTATACGTCTATCAGGGTGCCGAACGGTTTGTCCGAGGCTTCGTTCTTGGCCCGGGCGTACACCAACGAGCGCTGAGCGCGGGAGAATGGCAGGGCGTCGCTGTCGGACTCCAGCAAGTACTGGCGGATTTCCGGGCGAATGGCCTCGACCAGATAGCGGATGTTGCCCAGGATCGGGTAGTTGCGGCGTACGGCATGGCGTTGCTGCAGCAGGTCGAACAAGCCGATCAGGCTGAGGATGCCCGTGGTCAGGGTGAACGGCCACAACCATTCGTGGTGGGTGAAGGGCAAGCTCGCCAGGGTGAACAGCACACAGGCTGCGAAGAAGGCATAGCGACTGAGGAGTGACAGGCTCATACAGGGTCCTTGCGATGGCGCGGTCAGGCTCAGGGCCTGGGGGCAAACCCCGACCATAGCCAAGTTGCAGGGCCCTGCAAATTAAAATCGGGGTAGCGAAAATCATTCTCGTCAAGTTATGTACTGGCTGTACCGGCCCTATCGCCGGCAAGCCAGCTCCTACAGGTCATCACCAGCTTCGAGCGAAGTGACATCTTTGTGGGAGCTGGCTTGCCGGCGATAGGGCCGGTACAGCCGCTAACGCTCAGTGCTTGTCACGCAGCAGTTTCTGCCGCCAGATTTCCTGCTCTTGTGCGGGCGCCTCGACCAGATACGAGTAACGCCCGGCCACCCGTACCGCCACCGGTACCCCGTCGCGATACAACAAGCGGTTACCACTCACCGCTGGCACTTTCGCCCCGGGCAGCAACGAGCCGGTCAGGTTCAGCGGGTCATTGCCACTCACTACCAGCAACGTCCCGTCCGGGTCGCGGCGGCGCACCTGCCGCAGCAACCCCACCGCCTCCGGCAAGGCGAACTGTTCACCCGCCAGCCCGGCAATGAAGCGCCCACCACGGATCTCGCCACGCGCCTCCAGCCGGTGATAGCAGCGCAGCAGTTCACGCCAGGGCGGCAGTACATCACTCTCGCGCTCCAGCAGCCGCCAGCAGATCACGCCATAGCGGCGCAGCAGGGTGCGGGCGATGTACTCCAGGCGCGGGTCTTGATCCGGTGGCGTAGCGCTGCGGCGCAGCAGTGCCCAGCGCCCGGCATGCGCCATGCTGCTGGAAAGCGGCGGGTGGCCACGGCGGCTGTTACGCGAGCTGCGCTTGGCTGCAGGGGTGATCAGGCTGCGTAAGCCGGTGAAACTGTCCGCACCGACCAGGCCCGAACCCACCAGCTCCTGCAGCGCAGTTTCCAGTTCGCTGGGCAGCAGACGTGCCTCATGCGCCAGTTCATCGAAGAACAGCGCCCCCTCGGTTTTAAGCGCTTCGTGCACACGTTGCGCACGCAGGCCAAGGGCATCCACCGTTGGGGCGGGCGCCAGGCTGCGCCATGTGTTCAGCTGGTCGCGCGGCAGCAGCACCAGTGGGGTACTTGATAGGGTGCTGCTCGCCAAAGTTGCCGCCAGCCGGCTCCAGGCAAACTGGCCGCTGCGGCAGGCATCGTCGAGCCAGTGGGGGCTGTAGTCCTTGATGCGCGAAGGCAGCAGTTCCGCCTCCCACGCCCCGGCGGCGCTGGGAAACCCCTGCAACTGGCCCAGCACTTCGGCCAGCGCCTGCGGACCACGCAAGCGCTCGTCAGGTGCCAAGTGCTGCCAGTCGAACAGAAAGCGCATGAAGTCCTGGAGGCTGACCGGTTCGATCTCCCGGCGCAGGCGTTTCACGGTGTAGCGATGAATGCGCGCCAGCAAATGGCGTTCGCACCACTGCAGGTCGGTTGCACCAGGGCTGAAATGCCCGCGCAGCACATAGCCTTCAGCTTCCAGGCGGGCCAGTGCCTGCTCGACGGCTGGCAACGGCTTGCCAAGCGGTGCGGCTATCTGTGGCGCGGTGCTGGGGCCATGGCCACTCAGACGGGCACGTAACAGTTCAGTCAGGGCAAGGTCCGGCTCGGGGGCCTGATCGAACCCAGGCAGCATCTGCAAGGCAGGTTCCAGCACAGCGTCCGGATACACGCTCTGCAGCAGGCCCAGTCGCTCACGCGCCAACCACAGCTTTTCGTCCGCCAGGCGCAAGGCCCGACCATTTTGGGCCAGTTGCCTGAGCAACAGGTCCCAGCTGGCATTGCCCTGCACTTCAGCTTGGCTGATGGCGCCCAGGCCCATCAGCGCTTCGTGCATTTCGTCTGCATTGCCTGGCTGTGGCCAGGCTTCTGCCGCGACGGCGGCGATGGCATCAGCGTCCAGCGCGCCCAGGTCGTCGCCACTGTGCACTTCGCTCCAGCGTCGGTTGAGTACTGCCTGGGTGCGCCGTTCTTCCAGCGGGGCATCGTCCAGAAAAGCGTACGGCCTGGCATTGAGAATGGCAGAGGCCAGTGGCGAAGGCGCGGGCAGGTCGCGGCACAGCAGACGTACCGCCCCGCTTTCCATGCGTCGCAACAGGGCCAGCCAACCTTCGCTGTCCATCGCCTCATGCAGGCAGTCGTCCAGGGTTTGTTCGACCAGCGGGTGATCGGGTATCTGCCGCTCGCCGGCAATGTTTTCCAGGCAGGCGATCTGGTCTGGGAACACAGCGGCCACCAAGTCTTCGCTCTTCATGCGCTGGATCTGTGGCGCGACCTTGCGCCCGCCCACGAAGCGCGGGAGGGCCATTGCAACGCCGGCGTTCCAGCGCCAGCGTACGCCAAACAGCGGCGCATCCAGCACCGCCTGGACGAGGATCTGCTCGGCACTGCGGCTATTGAGGTAACGCCACACCTCGTCCAGCGCGAAACTGTGGCTGGTCGACAGCGACAGCACGATGGCATCCTCGCTGGCGGCAGCCTGCAGCTCGAAATTGAAGGTGCGGCAGAAGCGTTTGCGCAGGGCCAGGCCCCACGCGCGGTTGATGCGGCTGCCGTAGGGCGAATGGATGATCAGCTGGGTCCCGCCGGACTCATCGAAAAAGCGCTCCATCACCAGCGTGTCCTGCGAGGGCAGGGCGCCAAGCACCTCGCGGGTGCGGGCCAGGTAGTCGAGCAACTGGCTGGCGCTGTCTTCGTCCAGTTCGAAGGTAGCCTGCAACCATGCCAGTACCTCGACCATGTCGCCGTCAGCCTGGGCCAGTTGCTGGTCGACCCGTGCCTGCAGCCGCGCCACGGCGGCAGACAGCTCGTTGCTGCGCCCGGGCGCTTCACCCAGCCAGAACGGAATGGTCGGCGGCAGGCCATGGGCATCTTCCACCCGTACGCGGCCCGCCTCGACGCGCAGAATGCGATAGGAGGCGTTGCCCAGCTGGAAGATATCGCCGGCAATGCTCTCCACGGCAAAGTCTTCATTGACGCTGCCAATGTTCAGCGCCTGTGGTTCCAGCAGTACGGTGTAGTCGGCGTTGTCAGGGATGGTGCCGCCGCTGGTCAACGCCGTCAGTTGGCTGCCGCGACGGCCGCGCAAGGTGCCGCTGACCGCATCGCGGTGCAAATAGGCGCTGCGGATACCCTGGCGGCCGTTGTAGCCCTCGGCGAGCATGCTGAGCAGCGCCTGGTAGTGGCGCTGGTCGAGCTCGGTGTAGGGCGTGGCCTGGCGCAAGCAGTCGAACAGGGCTTGTTCGTGCCAGTCCTGGTTACTGGCTTCGGCCACGATCTGCTGGGCCAGCACGTCCAGCGGTGCCCGGGGTATGTGCAGCTCGTCCAGTTCGCCTTGGCGCACGCAGTCCAGCAGGGCCACGCATTCGATCAGGTCATCGCGTGAGGTGGCGAACAGGCGCCCCTTGGGCACGCCGTCCACCTGGTGGCCGGCGCGGCCAACCCGTTGCAGGAAGGCGGCAATCGAACCTGGCGAGGCGATCTGGCACACCAGGTCGATATCGCCGATATCAATGCCCAGCTCCAGCGAAGCGGTGGCGACCAGCACCTGCAAATGGCCGCGCTTGAGCCGCTGCTCTGCACCCAGGCGCAGCTCCTTGGACAGGCTGCCATGGTGCGCGGCGACCGCCTCCTTGCCCAGCCGGTCGCTGAGGTGACGGGTGATGCGCTCGGCAAGGCGCCGGGTGTTGACGAATACGAGCGTGGTGCGGTGTTCGCGGGCGAGGGTGGCCAAGCGGTCGTAGACCAGGCCCCAGACATCGTTGGCCATTACCGCGCCAAGTGGCACCGGCGGCACTTCGATGGCCAGATCGCGTTCGCGCGCATGGCCTACATCGACGATGGCGTAGGGGCGCCCGCTACCGACCAGAAACTGTGCCACCCGCTCGACCGGGCGTTGCGTGGCGGACAGGCCGATACGCCGCAGTGGCCGTTTGCACAAGGCTTGCAGGCGTTCGAGGGTCAGCGCCAGGTGGGCGCCACGCTTGTTGCCGGCCAATGCGTGAATTTCGTCGACGATTACCGTGTGCACGTTGGCCAGGCCTTCACGGCCCGAAGCCGAGCCCATCAACACGTACAGCGATTCGGGGGTTGTCACCAGAATGTGCGGGGCCAGCTTGCGCATGGCAGCACGTTCCTTTTGTGGCGTGTCGCCCGTGCGCACGGCTGTGGTGATGTGTGGGGCGTTCAGGCCCTGGTCTGTGAGGGCCAGGCTGATGCCTTCGAGCGGGGCCTGGAGGTTCAGGCGAATATCATTCGACAGGGCCTTCAGCGGTGAAACGTAGATCACCTGGGTTTGCGCGGGCAGCTCACCTTGGTGCTCCAGGCCTTCACGGAACAGCTCGTCGAGCACCGCCAGGAAAGCACTGAGGGTTTTGCCCGAACCGGTCGGCGCGGCCAGTAACATCGACTGGCCCGCATGGATCAGCGGCCAGGCCTGTGCCTGGGCTTCAGTGACCGTGGCGAAATGGCGACGGAACCAGGTGCGCACGGCAGGGTGGAACAGCGCGAGCACCGGGTGGTGTTTGGCGGGCAGGTTCATGTGTTGGTTATGGAGTGTATGCGGCGGGTTGGCAAGGGGCCGTTCGTCGCGGATGCTATGTTGCCTGCGCTGGCCCTATCGCCGGCCAGCGCAGGCGATACCTTCTTTGATTTCTTGAGTGAGCTGATCCATGCCGAACATAATCCGCATCGCCGCCGCCCTGCTGATCGACCCTCAGGGCCGAACCCTGCTGGTGCGCAAGCGCGGCACCGGGGCTTTCATGCAGCCAGGCGGCAAGATCGATGCCGGTGAAACGCCGGTGCAGGCACTGGTGCGCGAGTTGAACGAGGAGCTGGGCTTGCACATCGACCCGGCCCAGGCCGTGCACCTGGGCCAGTTCAGTGCCCCAGCCGCCAACGAGCCTGGCTTCGAAGTGCAGGCCGAGTTGTTTCGTGTCGACAGCGCCGCAGCCGTGGTCCCGGCTGCGGAGATCGAAGAGGTTGTCTGGCTGGCCGCTGACCAGGCGCCCGTCATGCCACTGGCGCCGCTGACCCGCGACCTGATCCTGCCGCTGTACCGCCAGGCGCTCAACGCACCGCGCTGACCCCATCGAGGGTGGCGAACGAGGTGTCTTTGGCGGTCAGCAAAAAGTCGCGCATGTAAGGCGCATCGAGCATGTCGGTGCGCACGGCCGCATAAAGGGTGGCGAACAGGCCTTTCTCACCCAGGCGTTTGCCCTTCACATAGCCGCGCGAGCTGTACTCGTGCAGTGCCCAGTGCGGCATGCCGCATACCCCGCGGCCGCTGGCTACCAGCTGCATCATCATTACCGTCAGCTCCGAGGTGCGTACGGCGGCCGGCTCGATGTCGGCCGGCTCCAGGAAGCGGGTGAAGATGTCCAGGCGGTCGCGCTCCACCGGGTAGGTGATCAGCGTCTGGTCGAGCAGATCTTGCGGCACCATGTAAGGCTTGCTGGCCAGCGGGTGCTGGTTGGCCACCGCCAGCATTGCCTCATAGGTGAACAGTGGCACATACGTGATGCCTGCCAGGTCCACCGGGTCGGAGGTCACCACCAGGTCCAGGTCGCCGCGGGCCAGGGCCGGCAATGGGGCGAAGGCAAAGCCGGAGGCCAGGTCCAGCTCCACCTCCGGCCAGGCGTCGCGGAACTGGTCGATGGTTGGCATCAGCCACTGGAAGCAGCTATGGCATTCGATGGCCATGTGCAGGCGCCCGGCAGTGCCGCCGGCCAGGCGCGCGATGTCGCGCTCGGCGCCGCGCAGCAGCGGCAGGGTGGCATCGGCCAGTTGCAGCAGGCGAAGCCCGGCACTGGTGAAGCGGATCGGCTTGGTCTTGCGCACGAACAGGGGCAGGCCCAGGCGTTCTTCCAGTTCCTTGAACTGGTGCGATAGCGCCGACTGGGTCAGGTGCAGGCGCTCGGCGGCCTCCACCAGGCTGTCGGCTTCGCGCAGGGCATGAAGGGTTTTCAGGTGGCGGATCTCCAGCACTGCTGACTCCGGGGTTGAAATTTAAAGAAACAGGGGGTGAGTTGAGTTTCCCTCATGTTGGCGCGGCTGTCGACTGGGCATTTGGATGCACCGCCTGGCGGGAGTCATGAAACTGTCACCGAACTGTGGCAGCGCGCTCGAACAGAATTCATCAGACTCGCGCTCTACTGGGGATCTGCATTCTGGTGTTTCTTTCATGCGGGCTTTTTGGCTTTTTCTTTTCTTCATGTTCAGCGTACCGGCGAGTTTCGCCGAACAGCATTGTGACGCCCATGTGCCGGTGCAGCGTGCCGAGCTGGGCGCCGTCAGCCTGGTGTACCAGAGCGTCGGGGCGCAGCGTGACCCGGCCTTGCTGCTGGTGATGGGCCTGGGCGGGCAGCTGATTCATTGGCCGGACGATGTGGTCGAGGCCCTGTGCCGCCAAGGCTTTCGGGTGATCCGCTATGACAACCGCGATGTCGGCCTGTCACGCTGGAACCAGGTGCCACCGTCGGCCAACCTGACGGTCGAGCTGTTGCGTTACAAGCTGGGCCTGCCGGTGGCGGCGCCCTATACCCTGACGGATATGGCCGATGACGGTTTGCGCCTGATGGACGCATTGGGTGTACGCCAGTTTCATGTCTTGGGCGTGAGCATGGGCGGCATGATCGCCCAGCATCTGGCAGCCATGGCCCCCGAGCGCGTGCGCAGCCTGACATTGGTCATGTCCAGTTCAGGGGCAGCGGGGCTGCCTGCGCCGGCCCCGGCGCTGGTGCAACTGCTGGCCCGGCGTAGCGCGCCGAACCGCGAAGTGGCCATCGAGCAGCAGGCCGACCTGCTGGCGGCTTTAGGCAGCCCCGAGGTGCGGGACGACCGCGCGGTATTGCTGCGCCAGGCGGCGGTCGCCTATGACCGGGCGTTCAACCCGGACGGGGCCAAGCGCCAGATCATGGCGATACTGGCCGAGCCCAGCCGCGTCGAGCTTTTGAACCAGCTTCGTGTGCCGACGCTGGTGGTGCATGGCACGGCCGACCCGTTGTTGCCGGTGATGCACGGCGTGCACCTGGCGGCGCATATCCAGGGCAGCCAGTTGCGCCTGATACCTGGGTTGGCGCACCGCTTTCAGGAGCCGTTCAAGGCGCCGCTGCTGGGGGCGGTATTGCCTTATTTGCAGGCGCACAGGCAAGAGGTCACGCACATCGCCGGGCTCTGACTCCGCGAAGCAGCCAGCGCGCATTTTGATCAGTGCATCCGCACCCACAAGGTCACCAGCACGGTCGCGGCCATCAGCCACGCTACCGTGGCCAGGGCCATCGACGTCTCCAGGCGCAGGCGGTCGACCAGCACATACAGGGTTGCCAGGTACACGAAATAGGGAATGATCGACCACATGCCGAACAGGATGGTGGCCTTCAAGTCGGCAATGCTGCGCCCCTTGCCAACGATGTAGTGGGCAATCAGGGCAAAGGTGGGAAACAGCGGCACCAGCCCTGCGATGTAGTAGTTGCGCGTTTTCGACAGCACCGCCAGCAGCAGCACCACGCCAGCACCGAGCGCAGCTTTGAATACCAGGTCCACGTTTTCTTTCCAGTTTGGGTTGAGGTCAGCCGAGGCCGTACTTTTTCACTTTGTCGAACAGCGTGGTCTTGGCCATGCCCAGCTCCTGGCTGGCCTGGCTCAGGTTGCCGCCCGTGCGTTGCAGTGCATCGCTGAGCAGGTTGCGCTCGAACGCTTCCACTGCCTCGGCAAAGCCCAGGCCCTGGCTGGCACCGCCGCTGGGGCCCTTTTTGAACGCCGGCAGGCCCAGGGCATAGCGTTCGGCCACGTTGCGCAACTCGCGCACGTTGCCCGGCCAGTCGTGGGCCATCAGGCGTGACAGGATCTGGCTGTCCAGCATCGGTGCTTCACGGTCGAAGCGCAGGGCTGACTGCTGGAGGAAGTGTTCGAACAACTGCGTGATGTCTTCACGGCGCTCGCGCAGGGGAGGCAGCTCCAGGGTTACCACGTTCAGCCGGTAGTACAGGTCGCTGCGGAACTGGCCGCTCTGGCCCATGCTATCGAGGTCGGCCTTGGTCGCTGCAATCACCCGGCAGTCCACCGGGATGCTCTGGTTCGAGCCCAGCCGCTCCAGCGTGCGTTCCTGCAGTACGCGCAGCAGCTTGATCTGCAGGTTGATCGGCATGCTTTCCACTTCATCGAGGAACAGCGTGCCTCCGTTGGCGTGTTCGATCTTGCCGATACGGCGTTTGCCGGCGCCAGTGAAGGCGTTGGCCTCGTGGCCGAAAATCTCGCTCTCGAACAGGTTTTCCGGCAGGCCGCCACAGTTCAGCGCTACAAAGGGCTGGCCCTGGCGCCGGCTGAAATCGTGCAGGCAGCGGGCGACCAGCTCCTTGCCGGTACCGGTCTCGCCTTCGATCAGCACGTTGGCCGAGGTATCGGCGACGTTGGCGATCAGTTCGCGCAAGTGTTCCATGGCCGGCGAACGACCAATGATGCGTCCCTCCAGGCTGCTCTGCTCGGCCAGTTGACGGCGCAGGGCCACCACCTCGCGTGACAGCCCGCGATGTTCGAGGGCGCGGCGCACCACGTCGACCAGGCGTTCGGGGGAGAACGGTTTTTCCATGAAGTCGTAGGCGCCATTGCGCATGGCACCGACCGCCATGTCGATGTCACCGTGACCGGTAATCAACACCACCGGCAGGCTGCGGTCACGGGCCTTCAGGCGGTTGAGCAGTTCCAGGCCATCGATGCCCGGCAGGCGGATATCGCTGACGACGATGCCGGCGAAATCGTCGCCGATGCGTTCCAGCGCTTGCTCGGCGCTGCCCACGCCCTCGCAGGCGATGTCCTCCAGGGCCAGTGCCTGCTGGCAGCCGAGCAGCACATGCGGGTCGTCTTCAACGATCAGGACGGTAAGTGGCGCTTGGTTCATGGTTGCTCTGCCGGTTCGCTAGGAGGGGTGACCAGGGGCAGGGCCAGGACGAAGGCCGTGCCGCCAGTGGCGGGGTGCTCGACATTGAGGCTGCCCTTGGCGGCGGCAGCAAGGCTCGCCGACAGGGTCAGACCCAGGCCCAGGCCATGTTCGCCCGGTTTGGTGGTGAAGAAAGGTTCGAACAGGTGCTTGCGCGCCTCAGCGTCGATGCCGTGGCCATTGTCGCGCACCTGCAAGCGGTACTTGTCACCCTGCAGCTCGCCTTCCAGCCACAGCTCGGGCAACGGTTGTGCGGCCATGGCATCGAGGGCGTTGCCGATCAGGTTGACCAGAATCTGCTCCAGGCGGGTCTGGTCGATGGCCAGTTGCTGGTCCTCGAACTGGTGATGCAACTGCAAATGGCAGGCGCTGATGCGGTTGGCCAACACCTGCAAGGTGGCCTCTACCGCCTTGGCCAGTGAGGCCTGGCCGCTGTCGTCACTGCGCCGGGCGAACGAGCGCAGGCTGGCGGTGATGCGCCCCATGCGGTCGATCAGGTCGTTCATGGTACGCAGGTTGGTACTGGCCGTTTCCAGCGCCCCGCGTTCGAGGAAGCGCACGGTGTTGCCAGACAACGTGCGCAGCGCGGCCAGCGGCTGGTTCAGTTCATGGGCAATGCTGGTGGACATCTGCCCGATGGCGGCCAGCTTGCCAGCCTGCACCAGCTCATCCTGGGCGTGGCGCAGGGTCTGCTCGGCATGCCTGCGCTCGCGAATCTGGCCTTTCAGGCGTTCGTTGCTGGCGCGCAGGTCTGCCGTGCGTTCGGCAATGCGTCGCTCCAGCTGGTTGTTGGCTGCCTCAAGTGCTTCGCGGGCCGCCAGGCGGGTGGCAATGACCTTGCGCCGCTCGTTCCAGGCGATGCCGAGTATGGCCAGCAAGGCAAAGGCTACGCCCACCAGGACGCCCTGCACCATGGATTCGCGGCGCAGGTCCTGCAGCGGGGTCAGCAGGGTGAAGTGCCAGGGTGTATCGGCCAGGCGCCGGGTCTGGGCCAGGTAGGCGACTTCGTGCTGCTTGCCGTGCGCGGTTTCACTGTTGGCCGGAAAGGTCAGCTTTTCCACGCCATCGGCCAGGGTTTCCCGGGCCAGTGGCTGCAGTTCGTTGAGCGGCCACCAGTAGTATTGCAGGCTGCGCGCCAGGCGCTCCTTGATTTGCGGGGTCAGCGGGCGCACCGACTTCAGGCGTCGGGCCGGGTCACTGGAGAGGATGATGATGCCGTTCTCGTCGCTGACGAATGCCTCCAGGCGGGCACGCTGCCAGCGCTCCTCGAGCGTATCCAGACGCACCTTGATCACCGCCACGCCAATGATCTTGCCGTGTTCTTCAAGCCCATGGGCCAGGTAATAGCCGGCTTCGCCCGTGGTACTGCCGATGCCGTAGAAACGCCCGGGTTCGCCGCGCACAGCCGTCTGAAAGTAGGCGCGGAACGACAGGTCTTCACCGAGAAACGAGTCGGCGTCGCGCCAGTTGCTGGTGGCCTGTACCCGGCCATTGGTGTCGAGGACGAAGATGGCGCGGCTGCGGCTGCGCCGATTTAGCCCCTCAAGGTATTCATTGACCGTTTGGCGCGAGCCGCCGTCCGGCTCGGTGAGCAGGTGTGAAACGCTGTCTTCCAGCTCGAGCAGGCTGGGCAGGTAGGTATATTTGCTGATTTCGCTTTCGACCGTACGCGCGTGCAGCTCCAGCTGGCGCTCGCCGTTTTCGCTGAGGGTGCGGATGCCGTTGCTCTCGCTGATCAGGTAGCCAGCCATTCCCAGGCCGACCATCAGCAGAATGATCAGTGGCGGTAACAGCAATTGTCGGATCAGGCGGGAATTCACGGCAGGCTTGGCAGGGAGCAGTAGCGAGGGGTCGCATTTCATCACAGTGGCCTTGTCACGACCAGCATCCGCTGCCCGGTGGGTCCCGTGGCAGCGGATGCAGTGGCCGGATTAGTGCTGCAGGATCTTGCTGAGGAAGTGCTGGGTGCGCTGGTCGCGGGCACTCTGATCGCCGAAGAACTCTTCCTTGGTGCAGTCTTCGATGATGCTGCCCTTGTCCATGAAGATGACCCGGTTGGCGACCTTGCGGGCAAAGCCCATCTCGTGGGTCACGCACATCATGGTCATGCCTTCGTGGGCCAGTTGCACCATCACGTCCAGCACCTCGCTGACCATTTCCGGGTCCAGTGCCGAGGTGGGTTCGTCGAACAGCATGACGACCGGGTCCATTGCCAAGGCGCGGGCGATGGCCACGCGTTGCTGCTGCCCGCCGGAGAGTTGGCCGGGGTGCTTCTTGGCGTGGGCGCTGAGCCCTACACGGTCGAGCAGGGCCAGGCCCTTTTGGGTGGCTTCTGCCTCGCTGCGGCCCAGCACCTTGCGCTGCGCAATGGTCAGGTTCTCGGTGATGGTCAGGTGCGGGAACAGTTCGAAGTGCTGGAACACCATGCCCACCCGCGAACGCAGCTTCGGCAGGTTGGTCTTCGGGTCGGAGATCGACGTGCCGTCGACCACGATGTCGCCCTTCTGGAACGGCTCCAGCGCGTTGACGCACTTGATCAGGGTGGACTTGCCCGAGCCCGACGGGCCGCAGACTACCACCACCTCACCTTTCTTGACCTCGGTGCTGCAATCGGTCAGTACCTGGAAGTCGCCGTACCACTTGTTGACGTTCTTGATGGAAATCATACGGTGATCCTTTTTTGCAGGCGCTTGACCAGCCACGAAGCGGAGAAGCTGATGATGAAGTAGACGACGCCGGCGAAGATCAGGAACTCATGGGAGCGCCCGATGATATCGCCGTTGGAACGTGCCGAGTTGAGGAAGTCCACCAGGCCCACGGTGTATACCAGCGAGGTGTCCTGGAAGAGGATGATGCTCTGTTGCAGCAGCAACGGGGTCATCTTGCGGAAGGCCTGGGGCAGGATGATCAGGCGCATGGTCTGCGCGTAGTTCATGCCCAGCGCTTGCGCGGCGCCCATCTGGCCTTTGGAAATCGACTGCACGCCGGCACGCACGATCTCGCAGAAGTACGCCGCCTCGAACATCATGAAGGCTACCACGCAAGAGGTGAACGCACCCACTGGCGTGTCTTCGCCGGTAATCCACCGCAGCACGAACGGCACCGCCAGGTAGAACCAGGTGATCACCAGCAGCAGCGGGATCGAGCGGAAGTAGTTGACGTAGGCACCTGCCACACGTGACAGCAGCTTGCTCGACGACAGGCGCATCAGCGCCAGGATGGTGCCCAGTGCGATACCGCCGACAACGCCCATGACCATCAGCTGCAGGGTCATGACCATACCTTCCCAGAGGGCTGGCAGGGCCGGGATGATTTCGCTGAAATCCATGTCCATTTACTTGCCTCCCACGGAAATCAGGCCAGGCACGGCGACTTTCTTCTCGACCATGCGCATCAGCAGCATCAGGCCCATGTTCAGGGTGAAGTAGATCAGCGTGGCCAGGGTGAACGCCTCGAAGAGGTTGGCGGAGAACTCGGCGGTCTGCTTGGTTTGCGCCAGCAGTTCCATCAGGCCGATCAGCGATGCCACCGAGGAGTTCTTGAAGACGTTGAGGAACTCGGAGGTGAGCGGCGGAATGATGATCCGGTAAGCCTGCGGCAGCAGCACATTGTTGTAGATCTGTGGGAGGCTGAAGCCCATGGCGCGTGCGGCGGCTTCCTGGCCTTTGGGCAGCGCCTGGATACCGGTACGTACCTGTTCACAGACGCGGGCGGCGGTGAACAGGCCCAGGCAGACGACCACGCTGATCAGCGCCGAGGTAGTCGGGTTGAGGTCCTGCTTGAACCATTCCTGCAAGCCTTCCGGCAGCAGGTCCGGCACCAGGAAGTACCAGATGAACAGCTGCACCAGCAGTGGCACGTTGCGGAACAGTTCCACATAGGCGGTAGCGATGCCCGATACCAGACGGTTCGGCACGGTACGCATGACACCGAGGAGTGACCCCAGCAGCAGCGCAATGATCCAGGCGGTGATGGCGATGGCGATGGTCCAGCCCAGGCCGGTGATGTACCAGTCCAGATAGGTTTCGCTGCCCACGCCGGTGGACTTGAAGAACACGCCCCAGTCCCAGTTGTAATTCATCGGGATTTCCCCTCAGACGGTTGTTTCACGGGCACCTTCGAGCATCCGGGGGCGCTTGGCGCCCTCGGATGAAAGGTTAGACACTAATGAGTGGCCTGCAGAATTGATTCGTGCTGTTGAGCACCAGGCCACTATCTGAGGATCAGGACTTCTTCTCGTCCGCAGCCTTGTCGGTCGGCTCGGCGATCAGCTTTTTCAGCTCGTCGCTCATCGGGAACTGCAGGTTCAGGCCTTTAGGCGGGATCGGCTGATTGAACCACTTGTCGTAGCTCTTGTTGACTTCGCCCGATTTGAAGTAGCCCACGATGGCGTCGTCGACCGCTTTCTTGAACGCCTCATCTTCCTTGCGCACCATGCAGCCGTAAATTTCGTACGACTGCGGGGTACCGGTGATGACCCAGTCGGATGGCTTGCGTGCCTTGGCCATTTCACCGGCCAGCAGCGCATCGTCCATCATGAAGGCCACGGCGCGGCCGCTTTCGAGCATGTTGAAGGCTTCACCGTGGTCCTTGGCGGAAATCACGTTCATCTTCATTTGCTTGTCGGCGTTCATCGCCTTGAGGATGCGCTCGGAGGTGGTACCGGCGGTGGTCACCACGTTCTTGCCGGCCAGGTCCGGGAAGTCTTTGTATGCAGGTTGACCGTCCTTGACCTTGGTCAACAGGCGGGTACCGACTTCGAAAATGCCGACCGAGAAGCCGACTTGTTGCTGGCGCTCGACGTTGTTGGTGGTGGAGCCGCACTCAAGGTCGACGGTGCCGTTCTGCACCAGCGGGATGCGGGTCTGGGAGGTGACCAGGTTGTAACGGACCTTGATGTCCGTACCCAGTTGCTTCTTCAGGGCGTCGACGACAGCCAGCTGGATGTCATGCGAGTAGCCCACGGGCTCGGGTTTGCCGGCCAGGTAGGAAAACGGGATGGAGGAGTCGCGGTGGCCCAGGGTGATGGTGCCCGATTCCTTGATCTTCTTCAGGGTGCCAGTCAGTTCTTCGGCCATGGCCGGCGAAGCGATCACAGCGGCCGCGATGGCGGCGCCCAGCAATTGACGAACGATACGCATCAAATTTTCCTCGACGTGTTTGTTTTTTTTATGGAGCCGTTGGCGGACTCTTTCGTTCAACGAATACAGCAAGAAGCGAGTGCATTCGGCTACCAAGTGTAGAGCATGAGTCGTGCCAAGCCCTGCCAATGATCATAACCCCGCGCAAAGCCTGGGCATGAACCCTGTATGAAGGTTTTTGAGCATTCTTCTGTTGTCGGATTACCGAACGAGGGGCGGTATCGCGTTCGGCTATCCGAACGAATGCCGGCGCTCTGACCGCGGTGCGCCAGCATTAAGTAACACCCGCCACTTAAGGCGAGCTGTTGAGCTTGCAGCTTCATCTTGTGGAGCTCCTGCCGTGTCCGTGATCCCGATACCTTCTGATTCCGTCGACGCCTTCATTGCCCGCCAGATGGCGGATTGGTTGAAAACGGCCGATGCCGACCTTCTGTTGACCTTGCACCGGGCGCTGCGCACTCAGCAGGCAGCAGCCGAACGTGTAAAGGAAACGCTGGCCAGCATACCCAGCCTGGAGGCCTTTGCCACACAGGTGCTCGAGCCGGCATTGCGCGCCGAGGGGCTGGCCGACGTCGATGTGCGCAGCATGCGGGTGTACATCGAGGATGATGTGCCGATGCCCAGCGCTGCGCCACGCCTGCATACGCCTTGGCGCACGCTCTACAGCGTGCAACCTTTACTCACGGCCGCGCTGCACAACTTCCACGAAGCCGATACCGTGCCGTCATTCATGCGGCGTGCCCACCTGCAGGACGCGCAGGGGAGCAAGCTGGCGCTGACCTATGAGGCGTTTGCCCGCTGCTGCCGGAAACTCGATATCGGTGGGCAGTACCAGCAAAAGTTGCGCGCCCAGCTGTTCCCGAAAAGCCGGCCGCCAGCGCCTGAAAACCTGGCCCGGGAAGCGGTGCAGCGCATGCTTGAAGAGAGCTTGCGGGCGAAGATGGATGTTGCGGTGCGCATGGCCCGCATCAAGTCCGAGCTGGACGAGGTCGACTACCTGCGCTTGTTGCCTGTGTTCGCCGCCAAACCTGTCGTGCCTGCGGTCACTGGCGTTGTCACACCGCGTCAGTTGTACCTGCTGGGCAAGCGTATCCATGGGGTGGTCACGCTGGAGTTGCGCGAACACGCCGACGGGCCGCTGGAAGGCATCGTCAGCTGGATCCCCCTGGACCCGCAGCGAGCGGTGGCCAAGCACGCTTCCTGGGAGGCTTTTTACCTGTGGCTGGCCAAGCGCATGCGCGCGCCCCACTACCGCTGGTTTTTCAGTCGCTTCATCAGCGAACGGGACAGGCCGACCTTCACGGCAACCCTTGAGCGCTTGATCGCGGCGAGCAGTGCGCAGGCACCCGCGGTTCTGGATGGACGGCATTTCGCCATCGAGACACCGCTTTTTGCCTACCTGCGTGGCTTGCAGGTAGACAAGATGCTCGATGATGCAAGAATCCTGGCGGTGCCGACCGCTGACGAGGCCGCTATCGAGCGCCATGAGCGGCTGGAGGTCCTCAAGAGTGCAGGGCTCGATACACTGAATCTGGCGGCACTGTTCATTCCGGTACTGGGCGAGGTGATGTTCGCCGTGGCAGCGGTGGATGTGGTCAGCGAGGTGTACAAAGGCTATGAGGACTGGCGCCTCGGCGACCGTCAGGGGGCGCTCGATCACCTCATGGGCGTGGCGCAGAACCTGGCGGCCGGCGCCGTGGTGGGCGCTGTGCATGTGGGCGTAAGCCGTGTGCTCGAACGTGTGCCCTTTGTCGATGCGTTGAGGCCCCTACACGAGGGCGAGGGCCGGGCCAGGCTGGCGCACTGGCCGCCTTCTGCTCATTACCTGGAGGGTGGTGGTGCGCTGATGCGCAGGTTTGACGGCGCCCTGGCGCAAATCCCTGACCAACAGGCTGAAACGCTCCTGCGTATCACCGGCCTGGATCACGAGCAGTTGCGCCATTTGCACCTGCAAGGTCAGCCCGGCCCTGCGCGCCTGCGCGATGCCCATGAACGCTACGAGCTCCATGCGTCGGAGCCTCATCTGCAGGGGCGCGCATTCGAACGAGAGCTGGCCGCCGGGCAAGATAAGGCATCGGTTGCGGGGGCTTCGCTGATCAAGGTCTTCCCCGGCTTGTCGGTGCGTGGCGCCGAAGAGATCCTTGCCTTGGCCAGTGGGGCACAGATCAAGGCATTGCTGGACAGTGGCCGGGTGCCGCTGGTCTTGGCCGAGCGTGCCCGCTGGTTCTTGCGCGAGAGCCGGGTGGACCGTGCGTTGATGGGATTCGAGCACGAAGGAGCGGTAAATGCCGATACCCAGCGTGTGATACTGGGATGGATTGCTCATCGGGCCCCTTGGCCGGCTTCGATGCGTATCGAGTTGCGCCTGGGTGAGGCGGGGGGGCGTCTGGTAACCGCCAGCGGGGACGTCAACGCAACTGATATCAGAACCATCATCCACACCGAACAGGGTTATCAATTGGCCGATGCCCGCGCCCCGGTACTGGGCCAGGGCTTTCTGCCATGCCTGATCCACACGCTGGACGCGGGGCAGCAGGCCATGCTTGGCGCAAGCCAGCTCACGGCGCATGAACTCGGCGACCGGATTGCGCGTCTGGCCAGTGCGGATCGGGAAAGAACGGCGAAGTTGATGGGGCTGACGCCTATTGCAGAACGCTATCGTCCGCCGCTGCGAATCGACAGCCGCGTCGGTTATGCACTCAGTGGAGGGGGCGAAAGCAGCCGGCGGGCAATCCGTAGCGGCATCCATGACATTTTCCCGACCTTGACTGACGCACAGCTGGACGCTTATCTGCGCAATCTTGCGGACCGCGGGGTTGGCCTGTGGGACCACCTCAGCCAGCTTCAGCGGCAGCTGCACAGTTTGCGCGAGGCGCTGGACACCTGGCAACGCCAGCGCGTGAGCTTCATGGACGGGCTGCGCAGGCAACGTGTGGCCAACCAGATACGGCGGACCTGGCGGCGCAAGACCGCTGGCCTCGCCGGTGACGATTTTTCACTGCATATCGACGGCGAAGAAGTGGGCAGCCTGCCGAGCTTGCCGGCGGACATCGACTTTGGCCATGTTCGGCGCCTGACGTTGCGCAATATGGCCCTTGAGCAGATCGAAGAGGATTTTCTGCGCAGGTTCACTCACCTTCGCGAACTCGACTTGCGCAACAACCAGTTGACCCGTTTGCCGGTTGGCCTGGAGCAGTTTACCGGCCTGCGCAGCCTGCATCTGGCGGGTAACCAGATCATCGTCGATACCCCAGGCAGCCAAAGGCTGGCCAGCCTCACGTCACTCCAGGTGCTCGACCTGAACTACAACCCGTTGGGTCAGGTGCCTGACCTTTCAAGCTTGCGCCACTTGCGTGAGGTATCGCTGCGCGCAACCGGGCTGCAAACCTTGCCCGATGAAGCTGCGATGCCGTGGCGTGGCCTGGTGGACATGCGGGAAAACCAGATCCGCCAGGTCACCGGGCATCTGCGTACACTGGGCGCCCGTCTGCAACGCCTGTCGCTGCATGACAACCCTCTGGACGAAGCGAGCGAGGCGTCGATTGCCAGTAGCCTCAGCGATTCGCCGGTCAACCGCAGCAGCTCCTATCATCATGCCATTGCCGATGTCGGCACGTTTGAGGAATGGCTGGGAAGTGCAAGCGAGGCGGTACGCACCCGGCGCATGCAGATCTGGACCCAGCTGGCCGAGGAGCCGCAGTCGGCAGACCTGTTTCGTTTTCTGGCAGATTTCGCCGGCTCTGACGACTTCATCGAACACCCGCGCTATTACCGAGCAAGGGTATGGCGGATTCTGGAGCTGTGTACCGACAACACCGACGTACGCGAAGCCGTGTTCTGGCAGACCCAAGGGCGCCGGACCTGTGAGGACCGGCTGCTGCTGATTCTCAGTCAGCTGGAAGTCAGGGCCCACATTGCCCTGAGTTCGCCCGGTAACGGTTCTGCCATCCAGGCCGAACAGGCATTGCTGCCCCTGGGGCGTTCCCTGTATCGCCTGGATCAGGTGGACAGCATCGCCGCCCGGCATATTCAGGAGCTGCGCCGTGACCCTTACGCTGCCGTGGATGATATCGAGGTTTACCTCGCCTACCGCGTCAACCTGGCTGAGCGGCTTGGGCTGCCAGCGCAACCTGGGCACATGAATTACCCCGAACACAGCCGTGTGACGGCAACCCAGGTACGGCGTGCGGGCGCTGAAGTGCTGGCTGGAGAGAACATCGAGGTGCTCAGCCGCGCACTGGCGGAGCGCGATTTCTGGCAAGAGCATGTGCGTACCCGTTACCTGGAGCGCTTCGAAGCGCTGGCTGCTCCCTTTCATGAACAGTTGGAGCAGGCCGAGCGCGAGGTCGCAGAAGCGGGCGAGCAGCGCTATCTGGAGCGCGCCGCTGCGTTGATGGAGTCGCTCAATGCCCAAGAGCGCGAACTGTACCTGGAATTGGCCCGTGAGGCGTACCAGCGGGAAGCCTAAGGGGAGGGGGCGACCGGCTGGCGGTCGCCCGGGCGGTTCAGGCGGCGTTGCTGCGGGCGTCGCCTTGAGCCAGGTAATCGGCCAGTGCCCCCTGCTCGCTGGGGCTGGTGAACAGGCCAAGTTTGCTGCGCCGCCACAGGATGTCCTGAGGGGTGACGGCCCACTCGGTCGCACGCAGGTAGTCGACTTCGCGGGTGAACAAGCCACCCCCCATGGCCTGGCCCAGGTCTTCCGGGCCCTGTGCGCCGTCCAGCAGTTGCCAGGTGCGGCTGCCATAGGTCACCGCCCAGCGTTTGGCGATATCCACTGCCAGCCATTGATGCCGTGCCAGCAGCGCTTCGACCAATGCCTGGGGCGTGCTCATGTCTTCACCGCCGGGCAATGGTGCGTCGGCAGTCCAGCTTTTGCCCATCTGGCTGAAGAACGGCTTGAGTTCGCTCATGGCCGACTCCGCCAGCTTGCGATAGGTGGTCAGCTTGCCGCCAAACACCGACAGCAATGGCGCCTCGCCAGACGCTGCGCTAAGCGCGAGGGTGTAGTCACGTGTGACGGCAGACGGGTTGTCGGATTCATCGTTGCACAGCGGGCGCACGCCGGAGTAGGTGTGCAGGATATCACCGTGGCTGAGTTGATGATTGAAGTGCGCGTTGACCACTTTCAACAGGTAGTCGGTTTCCTGTTCGGTGATCGCCACCTTGGCAGGGTCGCCGCTGTACTCGCGGTCCGTGGTGCCTATCAGGGTGAACCGGTCCAGGTAAGGGATACAGAAGACAATGCGCTGGTCTTCGTTCTGCAGGATGAAGGCATGTTCCCCTTCGTACAGGCGCGGCACGATGATGTGGCTGCCCTGAATCAGGCGGATGCCGTACGGCGCATCGAGCTTGAGGTCGTCCTTGATGAAACTGGCGACCCATGGGCCGGCGGCGTTGACCAGGGCGCGAGCACGAATGCTCTGCAGGGTGCCATCGGCATGCTGCAATTCGACCTGCCATACGCCGTCTACGCGCTCTGCGCGCAGGCAGCGGGTGCGGGTATGGATGTGCGCGCCATGCTCACGGGCGGCCATGGCATTGAGCACCACCAGCCGCGCGTCGTCCACTGCACAGTCGGCGTATTCGAAGCCGCGGGTGATCGCCGGCTTGAGCGGGTAACCCGGGCCAAAGCGCAGGCTGCGCGAGGGCCCCAGGCGCTTGCGTTTGCCCAGGTGGTCATACAGGAACAGGCCGGCGCGAATCATCCAGGCCGGGCGCAGGTGTGGGCGATGGGGCAGAACGAAACGCATCGGTTTGACGATGTGCGGTGCCTTGGCCAGCAGCACTTCGCGTTCAGCCAAGGCTTCGCGCACAAGGCGGAACTCGTAGTGCTCCAAGTAGCGCAAGCCACCGTGAATCAGCTTGCTGCTGGCCGACGAGGTGTGCTGCGCCAGATCGTCCTTTTCGCAAAGGAACACCTTCAAGCCGCGCCCGGCGGCGTCGGCAGCGATGCCCACGCCATTGATGCCACCGCCGATCACGGCGAGGTCATAGCAGTCAGCGAGTGGTGGCTGGGACGAAACGGGCTGGGACACGGGCAAGGCCTCCTGAGGCTGTTCACATCGAATATGAACATTTATGTTCGTTTCCGAAAATACTAGCGCAACAGAAAGCCCGTCGCCAGTCAGTCTTTATAGAAAAAACTGATCAGATGACAATAAAGTGAACATTTTCGAAAATTTCGGCGGTATGGTTTGAGGTTGGCGGGTGCATGCCGGAATAGTTGTGGCGCCTGTGAGATCGAGCGCCGCCCGCGCGGCGCACGATCTCACAGGCGCCAAAAATGTTGCGACAAGCACCCGTCAGCCCTCAAACCACCTCGAGGCGGATCTTGTACTGGTTCAGCAACTGAGTGAGGGTAGGGGTAGGCGCCTGGTCAGTCACCAGGCAGTCGACCAAGCTGATCGAGCCCAGACGCACCATGGCGTTGCGTCCGAATTTGCTGGAGTCCGCGGCAAGGATCACTTGCCGGGCATTGGCGATGATCGCCTGGGATACCCGCACTTCCTGGTAGTCGAAGTCGAGCAGGCTGCCGTCCTCGTCGATGCCGCTGATACCCACCAGGGCGAAATCCACCTTGAACTGGTTGATGAAGTCGACACTGGCCTGGCCGACCACACCGCCGTCGCGGCGCACCGTGCCACCCGCCACCAGCACTTCGAAATCGTCTTTGGCAGCCAGGATCGCCGCCACGTGCAAGTTGTTGGTGATGACCTTCAGGTGATTGTGGTTGAGCAGTGCGCGGGCGATGGATTCGGTGGTGGTGCCGATGTTGATGAACACCGAGGCATGGTCAGGAATCTGCCGGGCCACGGCGTCGGCGATACGCTGCTTTTCGTCGCGCATCTGGTCGGCACGCATGGCGTAGGCCGTGTTCTCGATACTGGAGTCATACGCCGCGCCACCGTGGTAACGGCGAAGCAGGTTGAGTTCGGCAAGCTGGTTGATATCACGACGGATGGTCTGGGGTGTCACGACGAACAGCTGCGCCATTTCTTCGATACTGACGTAACCGCGCTCGCGCACCAGTTCGAGGATTTGTTGTTGGCGGGGTGGCAGATTCATGGGCGGTCCTTTGGGGCAGCCGGACAAATTCTGCAATGATGCCGTAGGAAGGGGATGACGGCCAGTAGACGATGGGGGCCGCATGGCGGCCCCCATGTGCTTTACGCCTCGTGATCTTCCCAGTCACGGGTGCGTTCGACGGCCTTCTTCCAGCCGGCGTACAGCTTCTCTTTCTGCGTTTCATCCAGCTGCGGGCTGAACTCGCGCTCGATGATCGCCTTGTCGCGCAGTTCGTCCAGGCCGCTCCAGAAGCCGCAGGCCAGGCCGGCCAGGTAGGCAGCGCCCAAGGCCGTGGTTTCGCGCATTTGCGGGCGTTCTACGCACGTTCCGAGAATATCGGCCTGGAACTGCATGAGGAAGTTGTTGGCCACCGCGCCACCGTCCACACGCAGCTCGGACAGGCGCTGGCCGCAGTCCTGTTGCATGGCATCGAGCACATCGCGGGTCTGGTAGGCGATCGACTCCAGTGCAGCGCGGATGATGTGGTCCACCTTCACGCCGCGGGTCAGGCCGAACAGCGCACCACGGGCATAGGGGTCCCAGTACGGTGCACCCAGGCCAGTGAAGGCCGGCACCAGGTAGACGCCGTTGCTGTCCTTGACCTTGCTGGCGAAGTACTCGGTATCCAGGGCGTCGTTGACGATCTTCAGCTCATCACGCAGCCACTGCACGGTGGAACCACCGTTGAACACCGCGCCTTCCAGCGCATAGGCCACCTCGCCGCGCGGGCCGCAGGCGATGGTGGTGAGCAGGCCGTGGGACGATTTGACCGCCTGTTCGCCGGTGTTCATCAGCAGGAAGCAGCCAGTGCCGTAGGTGTTCTTGGCCTGGCCCGGCTCCACGCACATCTGGCCGAACAGTGCCGACTGCTGGTCACCCGCAATGCCGGCAATGGCAATCCCGCTTTTGGTATGGCCATACACTTCGGAAGAAGAACGAACCTCGGGCAGCATCTGCCGCGGGATGCCGAGGATTTCCAGCAGCTTGTCGTCCCACTGCAGGCTATGGATGTTGAACATCAAGGTGCGCGAGGCATTGGTGTAGTCGGTGACGTGCACCTTGCCGCCCGAGAACTTCCAGATAAGCCAGGTATCGATGGTGCCGAACAACAGTTCGCCACGCTCGGCGCGTTCGCGGGCGCCCTCGACATTGTCGAGGATCCACTTCAGCTTGGTGCCGGAGAAGTATGGGTCGGTGACCAGGCCGGTGGTTTCGCGAATGTAGTCTTCATGGCCGTCACGCTTGAGCTGGGCGCAGATCTCGGTGCTGCGGCGGCACTGCCAGACGATGGCGTTGTAAACCGGGCGGCCGGTTTCCTTGTCCCATACCACGGTGGTTTCGCGTTGGTTGGTGATGCCGATTGCGGCGACCTGGGCATGACTGATGCCTGCCTGTGCCAAGGCCTCGACCATGGTCGCGCTCTGCGTGGCGAAGATTTCCATCGGGTCGTGCTCGACCCAGCCCGCCTGCGGATAGTGCTGGGCGAACTCGCGCTGGGAGGTGCCCACCACATTGGCGTCGCGGTCGAAAATGATGGCACGCGAACTGGTGGTGCCCTGGTCCAGGGCGATGATGTAGTTCTTGTCCTGGGTGTCTGTCATGGTCGTAGGCCTTGCAAGAATAGGAGGTCAGGGCTGTGCGTGTTGCCGGCATCAATTGGCTTGAGTATCGCCCTGGCGATTGTCATTTGTCTCAGGGTTCGCGGCAGGTGCCATTGGCAAGTTGCGGGCAATCAGGCCGCGATAGGTCGCGGCACCCAGGCAGGCGCCAAGGATCGGTGCGAACACCGGAACCAGGAAATACGGTATGTCCCGACCGCCAGTGAAGGCGATTTCACCCCAACCGGCCAGGAAGGTCATGAGTTTTGGCCCGAAATCGCGGGCAGGGTTCATGGCAAAACCGGTCAGCGGGCCCATGGCGCTGCCGATCACCGCGATCAGCAGGCCGATCAGCAGCGGGGCCATGGCGCCACGTGGCAGGCCGTTGTTGTCGTCAGTCAGGGCCATGATCACGGCCATCAGGATAGCAGTGATGACTACTTCAACCAGGAACGCCTGGCCGGTGGACAGCGACGGGTGCGGGTAGGTGGAGAACACCGAGGCCAGCTCCAGGCTGGCTTCGCTACCGCGCAACATCGCATGGGCCTGTTCGAAATCGAAGAACAGATTGCTGTACAGGGTGTAGACCAGCGCCGCGCCACAGAACGCGCCGCATACCTGGGCCAGCATGTAGAAGGGCAGCTTGCGCTTGTCGAAACCGGCGAACAGGGTGAGGGCGATGCTCACCGCCGGGTTCAGGTGCGCGCCGGAAATGCCGGCCGTGAGATAGATCGCCATGCTTACGCCGACGCCCCAGATGATGCTGATCTCCCAAAGGCCGAAACTGGCGCCGGCGACCTTGAGCGCGGCAACACAGCCGGTGCCGAAGAAGATGAGCATGGCAGTGCCGAGAAACTCGGCCAGGCACTGGCTGGACAGCGTGGGTTGGCGTAGAGCAGTCGTCATGTATGACCTCGTTTTTTTTGTTGTGAGGCGCGTGGCGCTCGACAGCAAAGCCCGGTGTCGATCCCCATTGACCCCGGGCAGATACAGGAAACGCACCTTAAAAGTGCGCCATTTGTTCAGATGCGAAAAAATATAGACAAGAAACGCTGATGTCAAAGGTCGAAAGTGAACGACCAGTCACGAAATGGCCCGTAAAATCAGTCGCGGATGCCCGTACTAGAGGCGCGCGATTGTGGTGCGCTGGCTGGGATGTGGGATTTGTCCTAAAGTAGCCGCCGAGCCGTCCCAGACCGGAGCCTTTGCATGACCCCCGCCCTAGACCTGTTGAAGAAGCATCGCGCCGAACACCGTGTGCACAGTTATGAGCATGACCCCAAGTCGGCTTCTTACGGTCTGGAGGCAGCGGAAAAGCTTGGCCTGGACCCGCAGCAAGTGTTCAAGACCTTGTTGGCGAGCAGCGAGAAGGGGGAGTTGCTGGTAGCGGTGGTGCCTGTGGTGGGTACCCTGGACCTCAAAGCCTTGGCCCACGCTGCCGGGGTAAAGAAATGCGAGATGGCAGACCCGGCGGCGGCGCAGCGGGCTACGGGTTATCTGGTAGGTGGGATCAGCCCGTTGGGGCAGAAGAAGCGCCTGCGCACCTTTATTGATGACTCGGCGCAAAATTTTGCAACTATCCATGTCAGCGCCGGTAGGCGCGGGTTGGAAGTGGAGTTGGCGGCGGCGGTGCTGGCCGAGCATACCCAGGGCAAGTTTGCCGGGATCGGCAGAGGCTGAGATCTGGGCCGCAAAGCGGCCCAGGAATCTGCAATCAGGTCGCGGAACTGTACCGACGCACGCCATTCTCCTGCTGCGGCAACTGCGCCGCAACGCTGCCAGGCACCGGGAACAGCACCAGGTGATCAGCTTGCACCTCAATCCCCACATCCTCACCGACCTCATGGTCGTTATGGCTAGGGAAGATTGCTTCCAGCTGGCTGCCGGTCGGCAATTGCAGGCGGTACAGGGTCGATGCCCCCAGGAAGCTCTTGCCGATGATGTTCGCCTGCAGCGCGCTGCCCGGTGCATGCACGATATCGTCGGGGCGCAGCAGCACGTCCACCGAACTGCCGGGCGCCATGATGTAGGCACGGTTGCCGCGCAGTTCACCCAGCTCGGTATTGACGGCCTCGTGGCTGCTCATCTGGCCACGGATGAAGTAGCCTTGGCCAATGAAGCTGGCCACGAACGGCGTCTGTGGTTCGTGGTAAAGGTTGTAGGGCGTGTCCCACTGCTCCAGGCGCCCCTCCTTGAACACACCGACCTGATCGCTGACGGCAAAGGCTTCTTCCTGGTCATGGGTAACCAGGATGGCGCTGGTGCCACGGCTTTTGAGGATATCGCGAACCTCATGGCTCAGGCGCCGACGCAACTCCACGTCAAGGTTGGAGAACGGCTCGTCGAGCAGCAGCAACTGCGGTTCAGGCGCCAGCGCGCGGGCCAGGGCGACCCGTTGCTGCTGGCCACCAGACAGCTCATGCGGGTAACGCCCGCCCAGGCCCCCCAGCTTGACCAGTTCGAGCATCTCTTCGATGACGGCGGCCTGGCGTGGGTGCTTGGCAATGCCAAAGGCAATGTTCTGCGCCACGGTCAGGTGCGGGAACAGCGCGTAGTCCTGGAACACCATGCCGATGCGGCGCTTTTCCGGGGCCAGTGTGAAGCCAGCGCGGGAAATGACCTCGCCGGCCAGCTGGATCTCGCCTTCATGCACCGGTTCGAAACCTGCAATGGCGCGTAGCGTGGTGGTTTTCCCGCAACCGGATGAACCCAGCAGGCAACCGATGTCGCCTGCGTTCAGGTGCAGGTTGAGGTTCTGGACGATGCGCTGGTCGCCGTAGCCGCAGGCGAGGTTGCGCAGGTTGAGCAGTAGGGGTTGACTCATGCGTGGTGGTAAGCCGGTTCTACAAGAAATTCGAGAAGCGCCTTCTGTGCATGCAGGCGGTTTTCAGCCTCGTCCCAGGCGACCGAACGTGGGTCGTCGAGCAGGTCCTGGCTGATTTCCTCGCCACGGTGGGCGGGCAGGCAGTGCATGAAGAGGACATCGGGTGCCGCCAGGTCGAGCAGTTCGCGGGTGACCTGGTAAGGCGCGAAATGCGCCAGGCGCCGTGCAGTTTCCTCCTCCTGCCCCATGGAAGTCCAGACATCGGTAACCACAAGGTGTGCGCCACGCACGGCTTCCTTGGCATCACGGATGATCTGTACGCGGTCACCGCCCAGCGCCATGAAGCGCTGATCCGGCTCGTAGCCTTCTGGGCAGGCGATGCGCAGCTGGAAATCGAACTGCCTGGCGGCCTCGATGTAGGAGTTGCACATGTTGAAGCCATCGCCGATCCAGGTCACGGTTTTGCCCTGGATCGAGCCGCGGTGCTCGAGGAAGGTCTGCATGTCGGCCAGCAGTTGGCACGGGTGCGACTCGTCGGACAGGCCGTTGATCACCGGTACGCGCGATTTGGCGGCGAACTCGGTCAGGGTGCTGTGGGCGTGGGTACGAATCATCACCACATCGACCATGCTCGACAGCACGATGGCGCTGTCACCGATCGGCTCGCCACGGCCCAGCTGGGTGTCGCGTGGCGACAGGAAGATGGCCTGGCCGCCCAGCTGGATCATGCCAGCCTCGAACGACACGCGGGTACGGGTCGAGGATTTCTCGAAGATCATGCCCAGCACGCGGTTCTTCAGGGGCTCGAACAGCACGCCTCGTTTGCGCAGGTCCTTCAGCTCGATGCCGCGGCGGATCACCCCGAGCAATTCGTCGGTGGTGAAGTCCAGCAGGGAGAGAAAGTGCCTAGCGCTCATGATTGACTACCTTATCTGCAACGGTATGCAGGTCGACCGTATGGTTTTTTTTGACAACGGGATTGACCTGCGGCGTAAGCCGCACGGGGCGGACGAAAATAGGGAAAGGCGCAATACTATAAGTAAATGTCGCCTGAAGCCAAGGGGGAACAGCGGCCTGATTGCAAAGGGTGTTGCAAAGGGTGTCTTCACCCGGCGGCCTGTGCTGTTTTTTATTTGCTACACGAGGTTGTACAGGGCTTGCTGGCAATTTGGCAAATGGCTGTCGCAAATCGTGTGCCTGATGTCGGTGGATTCACGCGGCGAAGGGCGCTGGCGGGGGGCTGGGACCGGGCGCATAGTCACTGTTCGACAACAACAAGGCAGAGGCGGCCATGACCAAGACCCTGCATCACCGTGCCTGTCACCTGTGCGAAGCAATCTGCGGGCTGAACATCGAAGTCAGCCATGAAGCTGACGGGCAGGCGCTAATCAGCTCGATCAAGGGCGACCCCCAGGACCCGTTCAGCCGTGGCCACGTCTGCCCCAAGGCCGTCGCCTTGCAGGACATCCAGAACGACCCTGACCGCCTGCGCCAGCCCCACAAGCGGGTAGGGGAGCGTTGGCAGGCCATCGGCTGGGACGAGGCCTTTGCCCTGGCCGCCGAAAAGTTGTGGGCGGTCCAGCAGGCTCACGGGCGCAATGCCGTGGCGGTCTACCAGGGCAACCCAAGCGTGCACAACTACGGTTTGATGACCCACAGCAACTACTTCCTCGGCCTGCTCAAGACACGCAACCGTTTCTCGGCCACCTCGGTGGACCAGCTGCCACAACACCTGGTCAGCCACCTGATGTATGGCCATGGCCTGCTGCTGCCGATTCCGGATATCGACCACGCCGACTTCATGCTGATTCTTGGCGGCAACCCGCTGGCCTCCAACGGCAGCATCATGACCGTGCCCGATGTGGAAAAGCGCCTCAAGGCCCTGCTTGGCCGGGGCGGGCGCCTGGTGGTGGTGGACCCTCGGCGCAGCGAAACGGCGGCCATGGCCGATACCCACTTGTTTATCCGCCCGGGCGGAGATGCGGCCTTGTTGTGCGGCCTGCTCAACACCCTGTTCGAGGAAGGCCTGGCGCAAGGTTCGCACTTGCCGATCAACGGCCTGCAGCAGGTGCGCGAAGCGCTTGCACCGTTCAGCGCCGAAGCCATGAGCACGCACTGCGGTATTGCCGCCACGCAGATTCGCCAGCTGGCACGGGACTTCGCCGCGGCAGAAAAAGCCGTGTGCTATGGCCGCATGGGCGTTTCGACCCAAGCCTTCGGCACCCTCTGCCACTGGCTGGTGCAACTGATCAACTTGGTAACCGGCAACCTCGACCGTGAAGGCGGCGCTTTGTGCACCGAGCCCGCTGTCGACCTGGTGGCTGCCACCTCCGGCGGCCATTTCAACGCCTGGCAGAGCCGGGTGTCGGGTTTGCCCGAGTACGGCGGCGAGCTGCCTGTGGCGGCCCTGGCCGAAGAGCTGCTTACACCGGGCGAAGGGCAGGTTCGCGCCTTGGTGACAGTGGCTGGCAACCCGGTGCTGTCCACGCCTAACGGCCGTCAGCTGGATGCGGCACTGCAAGGCCTGGAGTTCATGCTCAGCATCGACCTCTACATCAACGAAACCACGCGCCATGCCGACCTGATCCTGCCGTCCACGTCGTCGCTGGAAAACGACCACTATGACAGCACCTTCAATTTGCTGGCCGTGCGCAACGTCACCCGCTTCAACCGGGCGATTCTGGCCAAGCCGGACGGGGCGTTGCACGACTGGGAGATCTTCGTCGGCCTGGCCCAGGCGTTTGCCAGGCGTGCCGGGCTTGAATTGAAGCCGACCTTGGCACCTGCGCAGATGATCGATCTGGCCTTGCGCAAGGGGCGCTATGGCCAAGCAACACCTTGGCGCCTTTCCCTCGCAACACTGGACGATCATCCGCACGGCCTGGACCTGGGCCCTTTACGCAGCAACCTTGCTGCACGCCTGGCGACTGCCAGTCAGGCTGTCGAGGCCGCACCCCAGGTGTTGCTGGACGACCTGCGCCGGCTGACGCAACTGGCACCTCCTGTACCGGGTGAACTGCTGCTGATCGGCCGCCGCCATGTGCGCAGCAACAACTCGTGGATGCACAATTTCCACCGTCTGGTGAAAGGCAAACCACGGCATCAGCTGTTGATGCACCCGCAAGACTTGCAGCAACGGCAACTACAGGACGGCCAGCGGGTACGTATCCGCTCGCGTACGGGTGATCTCGAAGTCGAGGTGCAAGCCTGCGAGGACATGATGCCCGGTGTGGTCAGCCTGCCCCATGGCTACGGTCATGCTCGTCAGGGTGTGCACCTGCAGATCGCCCAGGCGCAAGCCGGCGTGAGTGCCAACGACCTGACCGACGAGCGCTTTCGCGACCCGGTGTCCGGCAACGCTGCGCTCAATGGCGTACCTGTGCAGGTGGAGGCCGCGTAAGGAACAGTAAGGCCGAGCACGCTGCTCGGCTTTCCGTTACAATGCGCCACCGTGCCGACAACAGCGTCGCAAAGTTAAGCCGAGGTGCTACATGGATATCATCGAAACGATCAAAGAGCAGATTGCCAACAACACCATTCTGCTTTACATGAAAGGCTCGCCGAATGCCCCGCAGTGCGGGTTCTCGGCCAAGGCATCGCAAGCTGTGATGGGTTGTGGCGAGAAGTTCGCCTACGTCGACATCCTGCAGAACCCGGAAATCCGTGCCAACCTGCCCAAATATGCCAACTGGCCGACCTTCCCGCAGCTGTGGGTAGCCGGCGAGCTGGTTGGCGGTAGCGATATCATGCTGGAAATGTTCCAGAACGGCGAGCTGCAGACCCTGATCAAGGACGCTGCTGCCAAAGCCAAGGCTTCCGAAGCCTGATTTTCCGGCAAGCATAAAAAAACCCGCTGATCGCGGGTTTTTTTATGGGGCGAATATTTACTCTTCGCCCATCTGCGACTGCAGATAATTTTCGATGCCGATCTTGTCGATCAGACCCAGTTGGGTTTCCAGCCAGTCGATATGCTCTTCCTCGGATTCGAGGATATCTTCGAGCATGTCACGCGAGCCGAAGTCGCCAGCGGTTTCGCAATGGGCAATGGCTGCCTTCAGGTCGGCCAGGCCTTTCTTTTCGAGCTTCAGGTCGCACTCGAGCATTTCCTTGGTGTGCTCGCCGATCAGCAGCTTGCCCAGGTCCTGAACGTTGGGGATGCCTTCGAGGAAGAGAATACGCTTGATCAATTTGTCAGCGTGCTTCATCTCATCGATGGATTCCTTGTACTCGTGCTTGCCGAGTTTGTTCAGGCCCCAATCTTCATACATGCGTGCGTGCAGGAAGTACTGGTTGATCGCGACCAGCTCGTTTCCGAGGATCTTGTTGAGATGCTGGATGACGCTTACGTCGCCTTTCATTTCGGGTTCCTGCCCTGTAGAAGTGTGCCAATACAGTGAAGTTTGAGCCCGATACTTAAGAGTGTCAAACCTAAGTGATTGAATAATAAGTGAAAATTAATAGGAATAAGAATGTTTGTGAACCGCGTTGGAGCGCTAACTTATTGAATTTAAGGCATAAAAAAACCGGACACAGGGTCCGGTTCTTGGAATCAGGGGCTTTCAGGCTGCGGTAAATTCCACGGGGTAGGGCAGGGCTGCCTGGCTGACCTGCAGCTCGGTCAGGGTCTCGCGGACCACTTCCTTGGCCAGGCAGGCGCATTTGCCACACTGGCTTGCGACATTGGTCGCGGCTCGCACTTCCTTGTAACTGCAGCATCCTTCATAGATCGCATCGCGGATCTGTCCGTCGGTGACGCCGACACAAAGACACACATACATAAGGGCTGACCATCGCGGGTTGAGTCGATGGATGGGAGCTTAATGTGAATGAGAATGCTTGTCAAAGTGCTTTCTGAAAAGGCCGTGCTTGAGCGACCGGTGGTTGTCTGCCTGATGGATTCGGCCTGTCATCAGAAGCCGTGTATGATGGTCGGCCTTTGTTGGATGTCGGGCAAGCCCGTCTGGCCCGGCAAACGGTTTTTCACCCTCATCAGGAGATTACAATGAGCGTACTCGTTGGTAAGAAAGCCCCCGATTTCACCGTTCCAGCCGTGCTGGGCAATGGCGAGATCGTCGACAGCTTCAACCTGGCTTCGGCCATCAAGGGCAAGTACGGCCTGGTGTTCTTCTACCCGCTGGACTTCACCTTCGTCTGCCCGTCCGAGCTGATCGCCCTGGACAACCGCATCCCTGACTTCCAGGCGCGCAACGTCGAAGTGATCGGCGTGTCGATCGACTCGCACTTCACCCACAACGCCTGGCGTAACACCCCGGTCAACAACGGCGGCATCGGTCAGGTGAAGTACACCCTGGCTGCCGACATGACCCACGAAATCTGCAAAGCCTACGACGTAGAGTCCGAAGGCGGCGTGGCCTTCCGTGGCGCCTTCCTGATCGACACCAACGGTGTTGTACGCTCGCAGATCATCAACGACCTGCCACTGGGCCGTAACATGGACGAGCTGCTGCGCTTGGTCGACGCCCTGCAGTTCCACGAAGAGCACGGCGAAGTCTGCCCTGCCAACTGGAAAAAAGGCGACAAAGGCATGAACGCTTCGCCAGAAGGCGTTGCTGCCTACCTGAGCGAGAACGCCGGCAAGCTGTAATTGCCGCTCGCATAAAAAAACCGGCCCTCGTTGGCCGGTTTTTTTATGCCGTTCTGTGCCGGCCTCTTCGCGGGCGCGCCCACTCCCACCGATTCTCTGCATGCCTGACGGCAAAGGTGAACCTGTGGGAGCGGGCATGCCCGCGAATGCTTTTGCAGTTCAATCGTTGAAGTCGCGCCAGCCGCCCATCTCTTTCCAGCGGTTGACGATGCCGCAGAACAGCTCGGCCGTCTTCTCGGTGTCATAACGCGCCGAGTGCGCCTCACGCCCGTCGAAGTCGATGTCCGCGCTCTGGCAGGCACGCGCCAGCACGGTCTGGCCATACGCCAAGCCCGCGAGGGTAGCGGTGTCGAAGCTCGAAAACGGGTGGAACGGATTGCGCTTCAGGTCGTTGCGCGCCACCGCCGCATTGAGGAAGCCCAGGTCGAAGCTGCTGTTGTGGCCGACCAGGATCGCCCGCTTGCAGCCATTGGCCTTGAGTGCCTTGCGTACACCGCGGAAGATATCGGTCAGCGCGCTTTCCTCGCTAACAGCCATGCGCAGCGGGTGGTCCAGCTTGATGCCGGTGAACTCCAGTGCGGCGGCTTCGATATTGGCGCCCTCGAACGGTTCCACTCGGTGGAAGTAGGTGTGTTCGGGGAACAGGAAGCCTTTCTCGTCCATGCCGATCGTGACGGCGGCAATTTCCAGCAGCGCATCGGTGGCGCTGTTGAAACCACCAGTCTCCACATCCACCACCACCGGCAGGTAGCCGCGGAAGCGCTCGGCCATCGGGTGGCGCGAACCGCTGCTGCCCTGGGTGTCCATGTCGTCTTCGTAGAGGTCTTCGCTCACGCGTTTTCCTCCAGCAGGCGCCAACGTAGTTTTTCACCGGCGCGCAGCGGGATCACGGTCTGCTCGCCAAACGGCAGGCTGTCCGGGGCGGTCCATTCTTCACGCACCAGGGTAATGGTGTCGGTGTTCGCTGGCAGGCCGTAGAAGGCAGGACCGTGCAAGCTGGCAAAGCCTTCGAGCTTGTCCAGCGCGTTACGCTGTTCGAACGCTTCGGCGTACATTTCGATGGCCGCGTATGCGGTGTAGCAACCGGCGCACCCGCAGGCGGCTTCCTTGGCGTGACGGGCGTGCGGTGCCGAGTCGGTGCCCAGGAAGAACTTCGGGTTGCCGCTGGTGGCCGCGTCCAGCAGCGCCACCTGATGGGTGTTGCGCTTGAGGATCGGCAGGCAGTAGAAGTGCGGGCGAATGCCGCCAACCAGCATGTGGTTGCGGTTGTACAGCAGGTGCTGTGCAGTGATGGTCGCGCCGACGTTGGCCGGGGCCTCGGTGACGAACTGAGCGGCATCGCCGGTGGTGATGTGTTCGAACACCACTTTCAGCGTCGGGAAGCGCTCGACCAGACGACGCATGTGCTCGTCAATGAAGCGCTTCTCGCGGTCGAACACGTCGATCTCGCTGCGGGTCACTTCGCCATGCACCAACAGTGGCATGCCGACTTCCGCCAGCGCCTCGATGGCCGGGAAGATGTTGTCGATGCTGGTCACGCCCGAGTCGGAGTTGGTAGTGGCGCCGGCCGGGTACAGTTTGGCGGCGTACACGATGCCGCTGGCCTTGGCCGCGCGGACATCCTCGGGGCTGGTGCGGTCGGTGAGGTACAGCACCATCAGCGGCTCGAAGCGGCTGCCGGCAGGGCGGGCGGCCAGGATGCGCTCACGGTAGGCACTGGCCTCGTCGGCATTACGCACCGGAGGAACCAGGTTTGGCATGATGATGGCACGGGCAAAAGTGCGCGCCACGTCGCCAACGGTGTGGGGCAGGACGGCACCATCGCGCAGATGGATGTGCCAGTCGTCGGGGCGCAGGAGGGTCAGGCGATCGGACATTGGGGATTCCAGGCGGGTCGAACTCAAGCCCCAATGCTACCGGAAAAGCCTGGGGCGAGCACGGCTATCAAGTTTTCCGGCCGGCGTCCGATAGCCTGCAGGTAAGCCGTCAGAATTTGTGGAGCCGCCCGTGCGCCAGCGTTACCTCACCCTGTTGACCCTGTTCGCCAGCCTGCCGGCCGGTGCACTGACTTTTCAGACGCGCATGGAAAATATTGCCTGGAAGGTCGAGGGCGACCCGTTCGAGTGCCGTCTGATCCAGCCGATAGAAGGTTTTGGTAGCGGTGAGTTCGTGCGTCGGGCAGGTGAACAGCCCGTTTTTCAGCTACGTTCGGACAACAATGTACTGGGTGCAGGTACAGCCAGCCTGCTGGCGGCGGCGGCGCCGTGGCAGCCTGGGCGGGGTGATATCAACCTGGGCAACGTGCGGATGGCCCGCTCCGGTGTGCTGTTCAGTTCTTCCCAAGGCCAGGCCAGCCGCCTGATCAACGGCTTGCTCGACGGGCGTAGCACAGTGGTGCGCAACTACACCGGTGAGGCCGGAAGGCCAATGGAGGTACGCGTTCTGCCGGTCAGCTTCGCCAAGGCCTACAGCGACTATCTGGTCTGTGCCGGCAAGCTGCTGCCTATGAATTATGATCAGGTGCGCCAGACCCAGGTGGGTTTCCCCGGGGGCGGCACCGAGCTGGACGCGTCGGCGCGTGCACGGCTGGATGTGATCCTGGATTACATCAAAGCTGACCCGACGGTGAACCACATCGAGCTCGACGGCCACTCCGACAACAGTGGCAACCGCCTGACCAACCGAGACCTGTCGCGCCGTCGTGCGCTGGCTGTGGCTGATTACTTCAAGGCCCATGGATTGACTGAAGAACAGATCACGGTGCGCTTCCATGGCGAGCAGTACCCGTTGGTGAAGAACAACAGTGCGGCCAACCGGGCACGCAATCGCCGGGTAAACATCGAGCTGGATCGGGTTTCGGTGGTTGAGAAACCTGTGGAAAAACCGGCTGAGCCAGCGGCGCCTGCCGCCCCAGCACCAGCCAGCCCGGCTGCTGCCGCGCCGGGGGCGAAGGCACCCTGAGATCGGGGGGGGCCTTCAGGTGTTTGCCACGACATTTCCAGCGCCTGTGAGATGGTCATGCATACCCCCGTCGCCCTTCCGACAGTTCTTGTCGCTTTGTCGTCAGAAGCTGTCGCCCCACTGTAAATTTTTCCGCAAGGCCGTTAGAATCGACCCCTTTCCGTACAACCCCGTGGAGTGATGGCATGGCGGACGTAAAAAAGGTCGTACTGGCGTATTCCGGCGGCCTTGATACTTCGGTGATTCTCAAGTGGCTGCAGGATACCTATAACTGCGAAGTGGTGACCTTCACCGCTGACCTGGGTCAGGGCGAAGAGGTCGAGCCGGCCCGTGCCAAGGCCCAGGCAATGGGTGTTAAAGAGATTTACATCGACGATCTGCGCGAAGAGTTCGTGCGTGATTTCGTGTTCCCGATGTTCCGCGCCAACACCGTCTACGAAGGTGAGTACCTGCTGGGTACTTCCATTGCCCGCCCGCTGATCGCCAAGCGCCTGATCGAAATCGCCAACGAAACCGGCGCTGACGCCATTTCCCATGGCGCTACTGGCAAAGGCAACGACCAGGTTCGTTTCGAACTGGGTGCATACGCCCTGAAACCAGGCGTCAAGGTTATCGCCCCGTGGCGTGAGTGGGACCTGCTGTCCCGCGAAAAACTGATGGACTACGCCGAAAAGCATGGCATTCCGATCGAGCGCCACGGCAAGAAGAAGTCGCCGTACTCGATGGACGCCAACCTGCTGCACATCTCCTACGAAGGCGGTGTCCTGGAAGATACCTGGACCGAGCACGAAGAAGACATGTGGCGCTGGAGCGTCTCGCCTGAGAATGCCCCGGACCAGGCCACCTACATCGAGCTGACCTACCGTAACGGTGACATCGTTGCCATCGACGGCGTCGACAAGAGCCCAGCCACCGTTCTGGCCGATCTGAACCGTATCGGTGGTGCCAACGGCATCGGCCGCCTGGACATCGTGGAGAACCGTTACGTCGGCATGAAGTCGCGTGGCTGCTACGAGACCCCTGGCGGTACCATCATGCTCAAGGCCCACCGTGCCATCGAGTCGATCACCCTGGACCGCGAAGTCGCTCACCTGAAAGATGAGCTGATGCCGAAGTACGCCAGCCTGATCTACACCGGTTACTGGTGGAGCCCGGAGCGTCTGATGCTGCAGCAGATGATCGACGCCTCCCAGGTCAACGTGAATGGCGTAGTGCGCCTGAAGCTGTACAAGGGCAACGTCACCGTGGTCGGCCGCAAGTCGGACGACTCGCTGTTCGATGCCAACATCGCCACCTTCGAAGAAGATGGCGGCGCGTACAACCAGGCGGACGCTGCCGGCTTTATCAAGCTGAACGCTTTGCGCATGCGCATTGCTGCCAACAAGGGCCGTTCGCTGCTCTGATTGCTGGCGCGTGTCTTGAAAACCCCGGCTTAGGCCGGGGTTTTTTATGTGCTCAGAAAAGTTTGGGCATTCAGTGCTCGTCGTTCACGACGTGGCCATCAAGTGCACTGATGGACAGCTGCGCACATTGACGTCTGTCCAGGTTGCAAAAGCGCCAGGTTCGCGCCGGTAGGGGAGGTTGGGCAAGTGCAGAAAGCAGTTGCTGCTCCATCATGCGATTGGCGTCGGGGCCGGAAAACATGAATGTGACAGGCTCCCCTTGAACTGCTTCGCGGGCACCGTCGGCCATTGCAGGCGTGGCCACGCTATTTTCAGCCAGCGTGGTGCCGTTCGCCGCCCTGTCGGATGATGGACTGTAGAACGACTTGTAGTTGAAATTGAGCGTCAGGAAGAACAGCGCAGTCAGAAAGAATGGGAAACCCACCAGAAACCAGGTGTAGAGCTTCTGGCTAGACTCGCTAAGAAACGGAAGTGTGGCAAGGGCAGAGGCTTCGATTATCCCCGCGAAGATGGCAATGATCGTCAGCGGGGCGACAGGTTGTGCTTGGGTCATTTGGGCCGTCTCCAGCAGTTTTAGCCATCTTTACCTACCGTTGCGCTCAACTAAATACCGGATTGATTTCCGGGCGAGGAATAATCGCCAAATAGCCTGATAGCTCCGACTTTTCACCTTTTTCGAATTGGCTCTTTCTTCAATTGAGCGTCAGTTTTCAACTGGTGCGCACCTGCAGCCCAATGCTACCGTCAGTTTGGGAATAAAGATTTTAGTTGTTACAACTATCGCCGTTATTTGTAGGAAATTTCTCTAACTTATGTAGGTTTCATCTGCTCATGAGTTTCGCCGAGAATTCGCCGCGCCATCGGGCGCCCTGTCGGTTATCGTGGCGTGCCAAAGCAAAAATAATGAATCAATGGATATCGCATGAATAAAGTGCTTATCGTGGATGATCATCCGGTCATACGCCTGGCCGTGCGCATGCTGATGGAGCGGCATGGGTACGACGTCGTGGCGGAGACCGACAATGGGGTGGCTGCACTGCAACTCACTCGGCAACACTTGCCGGATATCGTGGTGCTCGACATTGGAATCCCCAGGCTGGATGGCCTGGAGGTTATTGCGCGCATGGCCACTTTCAGCCCAGGCAGCAAGGTGCTGGTGCTGACGTCGCAGGCTCCCGGCAACTTCTCGATGCGCTGCATGCAGGCGGGGGCATCGGGTTACGTCTGCAAGCAGCAGGAACTCACCGAGCTCCTGAGCGCTATCAAGGCCGTGTTGTCGGGTTACAGCTACTTCCCCAATCAGGCCCTCCATGCGTCGCGTGGCAGGGGAGGGGGGAGCGAGACGGATATGGTAAACCGTCTCTCGGCGCGCGAGATGACGGTGTTGCAACAGCTGGCGCGGGGGCGCTCGAACAAGGAAATTGCCGACAGCATGTTCCTCAGCAACAAGACGGTCAGCACCTACAAGTCCCGCCTGTTGCTAAAGCTCAATGCGCGGTCGCTGGTTGACCTGATCGAGCTGGCGCAGCGGCAAGGGCTCAACTGACTGCCGGCCCGCAAAGCCTCCATTCAGGAGGCTTTGCCAGTGCTCCGCAGCCGCACTACAGGTCGTAGTCGAAATCGGCCAGCTGCTTTTGCAGGCGCCGTTCTTCCAGCATGTTGTCGATGGTGCGGCGTTTGCTCAGGTTGGTCTTGGCGATCTCCACCTGGGGTTCCGCTTCATCTTCTGTGGCAACAAAATCATCTTCGATCGACAGTTCGTCTTTATCGGTGCTCATGAGTCGCTCCAAGCCAAGGGGCCATTGGCCGTCCTTATAACCAGAAAGCAGACGCCGGTAAAAAAGATTTTTTCAATCGCTCGAGTGGTTTCAAGCTATCGGCTCAATCGTCGCTGGTCTTATGCTTGTATTCGCACAAGTCCTCGATCCGGCAACTGCCACACCTTGGCTTGCGTGCCTGGCAGACATAGCGCCCGTGCAGGATCAACCAGTGATGGGCATCGAGCAGGTAATCCTTTGGCACGAACTTGACCAGTTTCTTCTCTACCTCCAGCACCGTCTTGCCTGGCGCAATGCCTGTGCGGTTGCTGACCCGGAAGATATGGGTATCCACGGCCATGGTTGGTTGGCGGAATGCAGTATTGAGCACCACGTTGGCGGTCTTGCGGCCAACGCCGGGCAGTGCCTCCAGGGCTTCGCGGGTCTGCGGCACCTGGCTGCCGTGCTGCTCTATCAGCATGCGGCAGGCTTCGATGACGTTCTTGGCCTTGCTGTTGTAAAGCCCGATGGTCTTGATGTATTCGCTCAGGCCCTCAACGCCCAGGGCATAGATGGCCTCCGGGGTGTTGGCGACAGGGAACAGGCGGGCGGTGGCCTTGTTGACGCCGACGTCGGTGGATTGCGCGGACAGCGTCACGGCGACCAGCAGTTCGAACGGCGTGGTGTAGGCCAGTTCGGTCTTCGGGTCGGGGTTGTCTTCGTGCAGCCTGCGAAAGATCTCCAGGCGTTTGGCGGCATTCATGAAATCAGCGCTTTCCTTGACGACGTGGGTGGGCGGGGCCCGGACGCAGGCGATTGTACAAGGCCAGCAGCAGTCCGAGCAGTAGCAGTGCGCCGGGGGCCAGGCTGGCCAGGTGCAGGCCGGCCAACTGGGCCAACCCTTGGCGGCTGGCACCGAGCAGCAGGCAGATGGCAAGCATGGCACCAAGGTGCCTGACCAGCAGGCGCCAGTGCCCCTGGCTGGGTAGCAGGTGGTCGTAAACCAGGCATTGCAGGCAAAGCAGCGCAGGATAGTGGCCCAGGGCAATGGCCAGTGGCAGTAGCCACGCACGCAGGGCCAGTTGCAGGCAACTGGCCAGGGCGGCCAACAGCAGCAGGCTTGCCAGCATGTACGCCCAGGTGGCCAGCCGCTGGCGCAAGGGCGCCAGCAGTAATTGGTGCAGCGTGCTCATCAGTATCGCGCACACGCCAATGGCGGCGCCCTCTCGCAGTGTGCCGGTGGCGCCAAGCACGGGCACAAGGCTTGCGGCCAGCCAGTAGACGCTATTCATGCGTGGGGGCCTCCAGCAGCAAGTTGCGCTGCTCATCGAAATAGCTCAGGCCTTCCTGCAACGCTGTGATCACTGCCCGTGAAGTCACGGTTGCGCCGGCCAGTTGGTCAAAGTCACCGTGGTCCCGCTTCAGCGCCCAGTGGTCGCCCAGCTGACGGTTGGCAAACTGCCCCAACCAGTGCACCTGCGGGTCTCCCAGGCGTGCGCCCAACCCTGGGGTTTCCTGCTGCTCGACCACTTGGCTACCGATCAGGCGGCCGTCTGTGCCGATGGCAATGCTCAGCACGATCGGCCCGGCATACCCTTGGGCTTGGGTGATCAGGATGATGGCGGTTGGCTCGCCTGCTCGCGTTGCGCGGTAAGCTGCCAGGATAAGACTGTTTGGCCGCTGTGCGGCGGGCATGGCCAGGGGGGTGTCCAGTGGCTGGTTGTCGTAACTGCCTTCAGGCAGCACCGCCAGCCGCTGGCGGCTTTGCAGTTGCTTCTCGGCGCTGGCGACGGCAGTACTGGTCCATTGTCGCCATGCCAGCGTGACAGACACAGCCAGTGCCACGGTTAGCAGCAGCAGGCCTGCATCCCGCGCCAGGCGGCTCATCGGGTGGCCTGCTGATGCAGCAGGGCCAGGCGCTCAAGGCTCGGTGCCATGAGGTTCATCAGCAGGATGGCGAAAGCTGTGCCATCCGGGTAGCTGCCCCAAGTGCGAATCAGGTAGATCAGCAGCCCTGCTCCTAAGCCGAAGCCCAGCTTGGCCCACTCATTTTTTGGGCCGGAGACGGGCTCGGTGGCAATGAAGAACGCCGCCAGCATGGTCGACCCGGAGAACAGGTGCAGCAAAGGTGAGCCATTGGAATCCGACCCCGAACCGTTCCAGCCCAACAAACTGAACACGAACAGCCCTGCCAGCAAGCCCGCGGGCGCATGCCAGCTGATCACCTTGCGCTGCAGCAGGAACAGGCCGCCGAGCAGGAACGCCAGGTTGGCCCATTCGCTTTCCCTCCCGCCAATACTGCCAAAACCTGGGTGACTGGCGAATAGCTCATCAATGGTGAGGCTGCGGTTGTGGCGCAGGCCATCGAGCAGCGTAGGGCTGGCCCAGGCATCAATGTGCTCGCTACCCGCAAATGCCTGCTGCAGGCTTTCCATCAGGCCCGGTGCAGGCCCCGGCCAATGGTTCATGTGCAACGGGAAGCTCAGCAGTACAAAGGCATAACCGACCATGGCCGGGTTGAACAGGTTGCGGCCGACACCGCCAAAGGCCTGTTTGCCGATACCGATGGCAACGCTTGTGGCGACCACCGGCAACCACCATGGCGCCAGGGTAGGAAGTGCGCACGCCAGCAACACAGCGGTCACCAGAGCGCTGCAGTCGTCTAACGCCGGCTTCAGTGCTTGCCCGCGCATTGCCAGCAGCAGGGTTTCGCACAGCAAGGCGGCGCTGGTGCAGAGCAACAGGTTCACCAGAAAACCCCAGCCATGGAGCCACAGCAGCGTCAGCAGGCCAGGTACGCAGGCCAGCAAGACCAGGCCCATGCTGGTGCGTAGTCGCGGGTCAGGGCTGGTATTCATTGCGCAAACAACCCATTGAAACCGGAAAACGCCATGGCCATTACCCCGGCACCGATCAATTCGATGGGCAGGCCGCGCAGTACGCCGGGGATATCGGCATGGGCACTGCGCTGGCGCAGGTCGGCGAGCAAGGCCAGCGCCAGCCAGAAGCCGCCACCGCCCAGCAGGCCTAGCAGCAGTGTGGCTGGCCAGGTGCTGTCGTCGCTGGCCAGCCGCAGCGCCAGCCCCAGCGCTGCGCTGTTACTCAAGAGCAGTGCTGGCAACCCCGTTACGGGCCAGTTCGGGCGCCATTTGGCCAGCAGCCATGGCACGCCCCAGGCGAGCAGCGCCAGCCAGGGCAACAATACGAAAAGGGCAAGGTCGTGGATGTGCAATGGAGCAAGCACCCCTCGCACCAGCAACTGAGCACCGATCACGCCCAGCGCAATGCATAGCGCGCAGGCCAGGCCATGCACATGCAGGTGCAGCCTGGAGACTGATGGTTGCAGCAGGCACAGGTGATTGACCAGCGCGGCGCTGATCAGGACCAGGATGTAGTCGCTCATGAGATGACGATAGCCGGGAATCATGGTGATTGTCCGGCAATCAAGGCGCAGAGGGAACTGCCCCGGCACAAAGGCCGGGGCAGGGCTGTTACTTGATGCGCTGGCCTGGCTTGGCGCCGCTGTCCGGGCTCAGCAGGTAGATTTCTTCACCGCCAGGGCCGGCCGCCATGACCATGCCTTCGGACACGCCAAAGCGCATCTTCCGTGGCTTGAGGTTGGCTACCATCATGGTCAGGCGGCCTTCCAGCTTGGACGGGTCAGGGTAAGCCGACTTGATACCGGAGAACACGTTACGGCGCTCGTCACCGATGTCCAGGGTCAGTTGCAGCAGCTTGTCGGCACCTCCCACCGCTTCGGCCTTGACGATCAGTGCCACGCGCAGGTCAACGGCAGCGAAGGTGTCGAATTCGATTTCTGCCGACAGTGGGTCCTTGCTCAGCTCGCCGTTACCCGCCGGGGCCTTGGCTTCGGCGGCCAGCAGGTCTTCCTTGCTGGCTGCGACCATGGCTTCGACCTTGGCCGGTTCGATGCGGCTCATCAGTGCCTTGAACGGGTTCAGCTGGTGGTTTTCCAGGCGCGACTGGTGGTCGTTCCAGGCCAGCGGGGCAACGTTGAGGAAAGCCTCGGCGTCGGCGGCCAGCACGGGCAGCACGGGCTTGAGGAAAATCACCAGCTGACGGAACAGGTTGATGCCCTGGGCGCAGATGGCCTGCACTTCATCCTGCTTGCCTTCCTGCTTGGCCAGCGACCACGGTGCTTTGTCGGCGATCCAGGCGTTGGCGCGGTCGGCCAGCGCCATGATCTCGCGCATGGCGCGGCCAAAATCGCGGCCTTCGTAGGCTTCGGCAATCGACGGGGCAGCGGCCAGGAAGGCCTCGGTCAGCTCCGGTGCGGCATCGCCGGCCACCATCACGCCTTCATTGCCTTTGTGGATGAAGCCGGCGCAGCGGCTGGCGATGTTGACTACCTTGCCCACCAGGTCGGAGTTCACCTTCTGCACGAAGTCTTCCAGGTTCAGGTCCAGGTCGTCGACGCCACGGCCCAGCTTGGCTGCGTAGTAGTAACGTAGGTATTCCGGCTGCAGGTGGTCAAGGTAGGTGCGGGCCTTGATGAAGGTGCCGCGGGACTTGGACATCTTGGCGCCGTTTACGGTCAGGTAGCCGTGCACGTTGACCGCAGTCGGCTTGCGGAAACCGGCGCCTTCGAGCATGGCGGGCCAGAACAGGGCGTGGAAGTTGACGATGTCCTTGCCGATGAAATGGTACAGCTCGGCCTTGGAGTCTTCTTTCCAGAAGGCGTCGAAGTCCAGCTCGGGGCGGCGTGCGCACAGGTTCTTGAAGCTGGCCATGTAGCCGATTGGCGCGTCCAGCCATACGTAGAAGTACTTGCCTGGTTCGCCCGGGATTTCGAAGCCGAAGTACGGCGCGTCACGGGAGATATCCCACTCCTGCAGGCCGGAGTCCAGCCATTCGGCGAGTTTGTTGGCCACGGCGTCCTGCAGGGTGCCGCTGCGGGTCCACTGCTGCAGCATCGCCTGGAAGTCTGGCAGCTTGAAGAAGAAGTGCTGTGAATCACGCAGTACCGGGGTGGCCCCGGAAATCGCCGACTTGGGGTTCTTCAGCTCGGTGGGCGCGTAGGTCGCGCCGCATTTTTCACAGTTGTCGCCGTACTGGTCTTCGGCCGCGCACTTGGGGCAGGTGCCCTTGATGAAGCGGTCGGCCAGGAACATGCCCTTTTCCGGGTCGAAGTACTGGGTTACCGAACGGGTGGCGATGTGCCCGGCTTCACGCAGGCGCGTGTAGATCAGGCTCGACAGTTCGCGGTTTTCTTCGCTGTGGGTGGAGTGGAAGTTGTCGAACTCCACCAAAAAGTCGGCGAAGTCGCCGCTGTGCTCGGCCTGGACGTTGGCGATCAGCTGTTCCGGGGTGATGCCTTCCTTTTCGGCACGCAGCATGATGGCCGAGCCGTGGGCGTCGTCGGCGCACACGTAGATACACTGGTTGCCGCGCATTTTCTGGAAGCGTACCCACATGTCTGTCTGGATGTACTCGAGCATATGGCCAAGATGGATGGATCCATTGGCATAGGGCAAGGCGCTGGTGACGAGAATCTGACGTGGCTCGGACATGGTGGCTCGGCTACTTATCTGGCGACGGGGTAAAAATAAGGATGATCGGCCACTATAAAGGGCTGGCGAAGATATTTCACCCCGCATGCGCATCTGCTGACGATTGACGGGTTAGGATAGGCGCCTGTTCTACATCAAGTTTGCCAATGGGAGTCTCCATGAGTGCCGTCACCCGTGCCGCCGTTGAAGGCGTGCTTCGCCAGTACACCGACCCCTATCTGAACCAGGACCCGGTCAGCGCCGGTTGCGTGCGCGCCATCGATATCCAGGGCGGTCAGGTCAGCGTGCAGTTGCAGTTGGGGTATGCCGCCGGGCTGTTCAAGAACGGCTGGGCCCAGGTGCTGCAGACCGCCATCGGCAACCTCGAGGGCGTCAGCAGCGCCCAGGTGTCGATCGATTGCCAGGTGGCCGCGCACAAGGCCCAGGCCCAGGTACCGGCCATGGCCAACGTCAAGAACATCGTCGCCGTGGCCTCGGGCAAGGGTGGGGTGGGCAAGTCGACCACCGCGGCCAACCTGGCCTTGGCCTTGGCCCGCGAAGGCGCGCGGGTGGGTATTCTCGATGCCGACATCTACGGCCCAAGCCAGGGCGTGATGTTCGGTATTGCTGAAGGCACCCGCCCACAGATCCGTGACCAGAAGTGGTTTGTGCCGATCAAGGCCCATGGTGTGGAAGTCATGTCCATGGCGTTCCTCACCGACGACAACACGCCGATGGTCTGGCGAGGCCCGATGGTCTCCGGTGCGCTGCTGCAACTGGTGACCCAAACCGCCTGGGACGACCTGGATTACCTGGTGATCGACATGCCGCCGGGTACCGGCGATATCCAGCTGACGCTGGCGCAGAAAGTGCCGGTGGCCGGCTCTGTGATCGTCACCACTCCGCAGGACCTGGCGTTGCTGGATGCCAAGAAGGGCGTGGAGATGTTCCGCAAGGTCAACATCCCGGTGCTCGGCGTGGTCGAGAACATGGCCGTGCATATCTGTTCAAACTGTGGTCATGCCGAGCATCTGTTCGGCGAAGGCGGTGGTGAGAAGCTGGCGAGCCAGTATGGCGTCGACCTGCTGGCCTCGCTGCCGTTGTCGATGCTGATCCGCGAGCAGGCCGACAGCGGTAAGCCCACGGCGATTGCCGAGCCGGAAAGCCAGATTGCCATGGTCTATCAGGAACTGGCCCGCCAGGTGGGTGCACGCATCGTACTGCAGGAAGCAGCCGCACCGGCGATGCCGAGCATTACCATCAGCGAAGACTGACGCATTTCCTGTGGGAGCGGCCTTGTGCCGCGAAAGGGCCGCAAAGCGGCCCCGGCAATATGTGGTTGGATCACCTATCTTGGGGGTGCTTCGCACCCCTTTCGCGACACAAGGCCGCTCCTGCACAGGCATAAAAAAACCCGCCAGAAGGCGGGTTTTTTTGAAAGCTAGGAAGCGAGATCGACTTAGGCGATCTGAACTTCTTCAGCCTGCATGCCTTTCTGGCCGCGGGTAGCGACGAAAGTAACAGCCTGGCCTTCTTTCAGGGTTTTGAAGCCGTCAGCTTGGATGGCTTTGAAGTGCACGAACAGGTCGTCACCCGACTGAGGGGTGATGAAGCCGTAGCCTTTCTCATCGTTGAACCACTTAACGGTACCGGATTGGCGATTGGACATTTTTCTGTCTCCTTGGACAATTTAATAACGGTCAGGAAAAACCCTGCCCGGGACTGAGCGCAAAGAGAGCAGAAAATTCAGCGATGGGCCGATCAGGATCGTGCATCAAACTAGAGATTCTCGGTGTCACGTGCAGCACAGTGGCGTCACCTTACCCCACTTTCCGCAACCTGCCAATGGTCTGGAGAAGCTTTAGGCAAATTCGGATCGACGGCGGCTGCAGCCTCCGCCCGGCGCGGGATGCGGCATAGAACTTTAACCTGCGCGCCGGGACCGGTAAGATGCGCCTCACGATTTTTACCACGCAACTCTTCAGGACACCCCCGCCATGAGCATCAAATCGGACAAGTGGATTCGCCGCATGGCGCAGGAACACGGCATGATCGAACCGTTCGTCGAGCGCCAGGTGCGCGGCGAACAGGACAGCCGGGTCATTTCCTTCGGTGTTTCCAGCTACGGCTACGACGTGCGCTGCGCCGACGAATTCAAGGTTTTCACCAATATCAACTCGGCCACCGTCGACCCCAAAAACTTCGACGCCGGCAGCTTTGTCGATATCAAGAGCGACGTGTGCATCATCCCGCCGAACTCCTTCGCCCTGGCCCGCACTGTCGAGTATTTCCGCATTCCGCGTGACGTGCTGACCATCTGCCTGGGCAAGAGCACCTACGCCCGCTGCGGCATCATCGTCAACGTCACCCCGCTCGAGCCCGAGTGGGAGGGCCACGTGACGCTGGAGTTCTCCAACACCACCACGCTGCCGGCGAAAATCTACGCCAACGAAGGCGTGGCACAGATGCTGTTCCTGCAGTCGGACGAAGAGTGTGAAGTGTCCTACAAGGACCGTGGCGGCAAATACCAAGGCCAGCGCGGCGTTACCCTGCCACGTACCTGAACCGACAAACGCGGGGAATTACCCGTGGCTTTGGCACTCCAACGCTGTAATGCCGATGCGCATGATGCGTATCGGCTTACGTCAGGAGCAGCCAATGAAACTCCATCCCGCAATCAGTGCCAAGCTGGCAGGCCTGCAGCCCAACCACGTCGGGTTGTTGCCCTGGTCACTGCTGGCGCACCCGCTGCCGATGCAGGCGGGGGGCGTGCCGCACCAGCCTGGTCCCGATACGCCACAGCCCCCGCAGCCAGGCGATACACCTCTTACGGAGCCAGGCGAACCCACCTTGCCTGACGAGCCGCCTCCGGCGCCTGTCGCCTGAGCGCATTTACACCGGCCAGACGCGCCCCGCGCCAGACAGGTAGATCTTGCTGGCGTCGGCTGGCGTAATTTCCCAGCCACCGGTGAATTCACCAAATGCCGGCAGCAGGCTCACGCGGGCATCGATCAGGAAGCAAGGCAGGCGCAGTCGTTGGCGAGCCTTGCCGCGCAGGACGAAGACCGGGTGAACATGGCCTGCCAGCACCGGATGGGTGGGGTGTGGTTGAGGTTCGTGCTGTAGCGCGAACGGTTCCAGTAGCCAAGGTTCATCTTGCACTTCAATGCGCAGCGAAGCGGGGGGATCGCCTGCGTTGCGATCATGGTTGCCGCGTATCAGGACTATTTGCAGATTTGCATGCCGTTCCCGCCAATCATGCACCTTGGCCAGTGTCGCCGGGGCGCGTGCCGTTCGGGCATGCAGAAAATCGCCCAGAATGATCAGCAGCTCACAGTCATAAGCCACCAGCAGGCTATCAAGCCGCGCGAGTGTGGCCTGTGTGGTGCCGCGTGGTACCGGCTGATGGAGGGCGCGGTAACTGGCGGCCTTGCCGATGTGCACGTCTGCTACCAGCAGAGCGCGGCGGGCAGGCCAGTAGATGGCTTTGTCGGGGAGCAGCCAGAGCGTTTGGCCACAGTGGGTGATGGGCTGATGATTCATGGTTCAGTCGGGCCCATTGACGCAGCGCTTTCCAGCTCAGCCACCATTCGCGCAATACGGTCCGCCAGTTTTTCGGTGCTCAGCGTCTCGCGCATGCCTTCCACGAGCAACGCAAATGCCAACGGTCCCGGCCGCTTCAACATACGCAGGTCCAAGCGCAGGCTGCCCATTTTCAGCAATTGCTGATGCAGCCGGTCAATTTCCAGCTCCTCTCTCAGCACCTCGTCCCGCGCCTGGCCCAGTAGCAGGTTGTCAGCGTCATGCTTGCGGAAAACCTCGTAGAACAGCCCACTGGATGCCTGGATCTGCCGGGTACTTTTCTGTGCTGCCGGGTACCCGCCAAAAACCAGCCCGGCGATCTGGGCGATCTCACGAAAACGCCGCAACGCCATTTCTCCCGCATTCAGGCTAGCCAATACATCCTCCAGCAGGTGTTCGGTAGCAAGCGCCTGCGGCAAGTACGCTGCCCAGTCCACGGTGCCAGGGCTGAGCAGCTCGAACCCATAATCGTTGACGGCAATCGATACCGACAGCGGCTGCACGCGGCTGACCCGCCACGCAATCAGGTTGGCCAGGCCCAGATTGGCCATGCGCCCGGCAAACGGGTAAAGGAACAGGTGCCAACCCTGGCGGGATCTGAACGTCTCGGCCAGCAGCGTGCCTGTCGTGGGCAACGCCGACCATTGAGCCTGTAGCGCCAGCAGCGGGCGCACCGCGCGCATCTCCGGGCCCTCGAAGCGCTCATGGGCTGCGGCATCGAGTTGTTCAACCAGCGCGTCGGCCAGTTCGCTGGAGAGCGGCATGCGCCCGCCATTCCAGCGCGCCACCGCAGCCTTGCGCGCAGTACTGCGACGCACATAGGCCGTCATGTTTTCCACCCGTACCAGTTCCAGCACTCGCCCGCCAAATACCAGCGTATCGCCCGGGCGCAGGCGGGCGATGAACGCTTCTTCGACACTGCCCAGCGTTTTGCCCCCGCCGCCCTTGCTCCAGTATTTCAACTGCAGGTGGGCATCACTGACAATGGTGCCGATGCCCATGCGGTGACGGCGCGCCAGGCGTTCACTGGCCACGCGATAGGTGCCGTCCTCCTGGCGTTCAACACGCTGGTAATCAGGGTAGGCGCTGAGTGAGCCTCCGCCGTGGCAGACGAAGTCCAATGCCCATTGCCACTGGTTGTCGCGCAACTCGGCGAACGCCCAGGTGCTGCGCACTTCGGACAGCAATTGTGCTGCGCGAAAACCACTGCCCAGGGCCATGCTGACCAGGTGCTGCACCAGGACGTCCATGCACAGGCGTGGCGAGAAGCGCGCTTCAATGTGCCCGGCTGCCAGTGCCTGGCGGGCTGCTGCTGCTTCCACCAGCTCCAGGCTGTGAGTAGGCACCAGGGTTATTCGAGAGCGACGCCCCGGTGCATGACCGGAGCGACCGGCCCGCTGCATCAGGCGGGCAATACCCTTGGCCGAGCCGATCTGCAGCACACGCTCCACCGGTAAAAAGTCCACGCCAAGGTCCAGGCTGGACGTACAGACCACTGCCTTCAGGCTGCCCTGCTTGAGGCTGCGCTCGACCCAGTCACGGGTGTCCCGGGCGAGCGAGGCATGGTGCAGGGCAATCAGCCCGGCCCAATCGGGGCGGGCGTCAAGCAGGGCCTGGTACCACAGTTCGGCCTGGGCACGGGTGTTGGTAAATACCAGGCAACTGGCACTGGCGTCGATCTCATGGCTGACCTGCTCGAGCATCTTGAGGCCCATGTGCCCGGCCCAGGGGAAGCGGTCAATCGCCGCCGGCAGCAGGGTATCAACCTGCAGCGCCTTGTCCTGGCGGCCCTGCACCAGCAGGCCACCTTGTGGCAGGAGTACCTCCAACGCGTGTTGCAGGTTGCCCAGCGTGGCAGAGAGACCCCAGGTGGGCAGCCCGGGGTGCCACCGGCGCAGGCGGGCGAGGGCCAGTTGCAGTTGTACCCCGCGCTTGTTGCCCAGCAGTTCGTGCCATTCATCCACCACCACCAGGCGCAGCGTGGCGAAGTCTTCGCGGGCCTGTGCCCGGGTCAATAGCAAGGTGAGGCTTTCGGGGGTGGTCACCAGTACACTGGGCAGGCGCCGTGCTTGCCGGGCGCGTTCGGCGCTGCCAGTGTCGCCGCTGCGCACCCCTATGCTCCAGGGCAGCTCGAGCTCATCAACGGGCGCTTGCAAGGCACGGGCAGTGTCGGCGGCCAGGGCTCGCATGGGTGTCACCCATACCACCTGCAGAGGTACAGGTTGGCGGCCCTGTGGCAGGGCCTTGAACGCACGTAGCGCGGCGAGCCATACCGCGTAGGTCTTGCCTGCGCCGGTACTGGCATGTAACAGGCCAGACTCGCCACGTTCCACGGCTGCCCAGACACGTCGCTGGAAAGCGAACGGCTTCCAGCCGCGTTTGGCGAACCAGGCATTGGCAAGGTCAGTGGCGGTGGGCATGAGGCAGTGGTCCGTCCAAGGTTGTGCTTCTACAGACCAGCCGCCAGTGGCAATGGTTTTACCGAATCAGTTGCCCAGCAGATAGCCGCTGCGGCATACCTGCTCGCCGGCCACATGGGCGATGACCATGCCCGCGGTTGCCATGCGCCGCACGCTGCGGGCGTACAACAGGCCTGGCTGGCTGTTGCGTACGGCGGTCACCCGGTCGCTGAGCGGGTCGATGATTTCTGCGATCAACTGACCGGCTTCCAGGTGCTGCCCTGGTTTGGCGTGATACACCAGCAAACCGCCCAGTGGCGTCGACACCGGCTCGACAGCAGCCAGCGCAGTGGCGGGGTTGAGCAAGGCCGGCAAGGCGGGGCTGGTGCCCTCGATAACACCCGCGTGGGTCAGGAAGTCGATTATCGCCTGGCAATCCTGGCTGGCCAGGTCATGGCTGACATCGGCCTGACCACGCAGTTCGACAGTCACCGAGCAGCAGCCCAGCGGGATAGGGAAGCGCTTGCCGAAGCGTTGCTGCAACTGCCACCAGACCAGGCTGAAGCATTCGTCGAACGACTGCCCGCCCGAGTCGGTGGCCAGCAGGCTGGCCTGGGCGCCCAGGTAGCGGGCCAGCGGCTCGATCTGCTGCCAGGCGTCGGGCGTGGTGTACAGGTGCTCGACCGCCTCGAAATCGCAATGCAGGTCCAGCACCATGTCGGCGTCGCAGGCCAGGCGCTGCAGGATCAGGCGCTGCGCCTGCAGGGGCGTGCGGGCCGGATGTGCCTCCAGCCCTCGGCGCAGGTATTCGCGAATCAGCGCAACGTTATGCACCGGGTCCTGAGTCAGGTGTGTTTCGATCTGGTCGCCAATGGTGTCCGACAGGTCGACGAAGTTGCGGTTGAAGTTTTCGCCGCTTTGCAGTTCGAAGCGCCCCAGTGGCGCATCCAGCAGCACTTGTTCCAGGCCGACCGGGTTGGCCACCGGTACCAGGACGATTTCACGCTGCAGGCGGCCCTGTTGTTCAAGTGCCATCAAGCGGTGTTTGAGGTGCCAGGCCACCAGCATGCCTGGCAGCTCGTCGGCGTGCAGCGAGGCCTGGATATAGACCTTGCCGCCACCACGGGGGCCGAAGTGAAAGCTGTGCAGTTGGCGGGTGATGCCCGGAACGGGTGAGAGCAGGTCGTGGGTTGAATGGTGCATGGCGGTCCTGGATGCGTGGCGAATACGGTCTGCGACACGGGTCGGCTCAAAGATAGAAGCATAATTTTTGGCCTTGCGCCTGCATCGCTTTCGCTCCGTTGATCGCGCTGGCTTCTTCGCGGGCCAGAATTGCCTCAGGCCAGCAATGCCTGCAAGGTTGCCAAGTCATCCGCCTCTTCCACCGGCTTGTCCAGCCGCCAACGCAGCATGCGTGGAAAGCGCACAGCGATGCCGCTTTTGTGACGCTTCGATAAAGCGATGCCTTCAAAGCCCAGTTCGAACACCAGCGTCGGCGTCACGCTGCGCACCGGGCCGAAGGTTTCCACCGTGGTCTTGCGAATAATGGCGTCAACCTTGCGCATTTCTTCGTCACTGAGGCCGGAGTAGGCCTTGGCAAAGGGCACCAGTGCGCGGCCCGGTGTGCCGGCCGGTGCATCCCACACGGCAAAGGTATAGTCGCTGTACAGGCTGGCCCGCCGACCGTGGCCGCGCTGGGCGTAGATCAGCACGGCATCGACGCTGAACGGGTCGATCTTCCACTTCCACCAGGTGCCCATGTCCTTGGTGCGCCCCACGCCGTACAGGGCTTCACGCTGCTTGAGCATCAGGCCCTCGACACCCAGGCTGCGTGATTGCTCGCGCTGGCGGGCGAGGTCAGCCCAGTCGGGGCCTTCGAGCAGGGGCGAAAGCAGCACCGGGGCCAGTGGGTGGTCTTGTACCAACTGTTCCAGCTGCCGGCGGCGTTCGTGCTGCGTCCGGTTGCGCCAGTCCTCGCCTTGCCACTCCAGCAGGTCGTAGGCTTGCAGTACCACCGGTGCATCGCTCAGCAATTTCTTGCCCAGCGTCTTGCGGCCGATGCGCTGCTGTAGCAAAGCAAAGGGCTGTACCGCCAGTTCAGCGGGGGTATCGCCTGGCTTCCATACCAGGATTTCACCATCCAGCACGACGCCGTCGGGTAACGTCTGCGCCAGGCTGTGCAGCTCGGGGAAGCGATCAGTGACCAGCTCCTCACCACGCGACCAGACCCACAGCTGGCCTTCTCGTTTGACCACTTGGGCGCGGATACCGTCCCATTTCCACTCGATTTGCCAGGCGCTTGGTGGCCCGAGCAGTGCGTCGAACTGTTCGGTTGGCGCTTGCAGCGGGTGCGCCAGGAAGAACGGGTAGGGCAGGCCGCCGCGCTGGCTGTGTTCATCGGCCGACTCGGCGGCAATCAGCTTTTCATAGCTGGCGGGCGTGGGGCGGTGGCTGATATCGGTGTAGCCGACCATCCGCTGGGCGACGCGTTTGGCGTCCAGCCCGGCCAGTTGCGCCAGGGCACGGGTGACCAGCAGCTTGGACACGCCTACGCGAAAACTGCCAGTGATCAGTTTCAGGCACAGCATCAGGCTGGGGCGGTCCAGCTGCGCCCACAGCGGCTGCAGGCGCTGTTGAGCCTGCTCTGGTGGTAGCCCGCGCAGGGGCAGCAAGTACTGCTCCACCCAGGTGGCAAGGCCTTCATCGCTGCCCTCGGCGTGGATGGGCAACAACAGCGAAATGGTTTCGGCCAGGTCACCCACTGCCTGATAACTTTCTTCGAAGAGCCAGTCCGGTAACCCGGCCCTGGCCATTGCCTGTTCGCGCAACAGGCGAGTGGGCACCAGCTGGCGTGGGCGTCCGCCGGCCAGAAAGTACACGGCCCAGGCCGCATCTGCGGCGGGAGCACTGGCGAAATACTCGCGCAGCGCCTCTAGCTTGGCGTTGCTGGAAGTGGTCGCATCCAGGCGCAGGTACAACGTGGCGAAGGCTTTCATAGTGTGGGTTCGGTAGTGATAACGTCGTCCTCGTCGCCGTATTCGGTGGCGAAGGCGCGGGCATCAAGGCCTTGCTCGTTGAGGTAGCGCACCAGCACGTTGACCGAGCCGTGGGTGACCATCACCCGTTCGGCGCCCGTCTGGCCGATGGCCCACAGCAGGCCGGGCCAGTCGGCATGGTCCGAGAGCACGAAGCCCCGGTCTACGCCGCGGCGCCGGCGGGTGCCGCGCAGCAGCATCCAGCCACTGGCGAACGCATCGCTGTAGTCGCCGAAGCGGCGCATCCAGCTGCTGCCGCTGGCCGAGGGGGGCGCCAGGACCAGCGCCTGGCGCAGCAAAGGGTCGTTGCGCGGTATATCGCCGGCATAGCGCGTTTCTGGCAGGTGTACGCCGGCGTCCCGGTATACCCGGTTGAGGGGTTCGACGGCGCCATGAACGAGGATCGGGCCGAGGCTGGGGTCCAGCCCATGCAGAATCCGCTGGGCCTTGCCGAAGGCATAGCAAAACAGCACGCTGGCCTTGCCCTGTTCGCTGTTGGCCCGCCACCAGGCATTGATGCCGGCGAAGATGTCGGCCTGGCTGGGCCAGCGGTAGATTGGCAGGCCAAAAGTGGATTCGGTGATGAAGGTGTGGCACGGCACCGGTTCGAAGGGTGTACAGGTGGCATCGGGCTCAACCTTATAGTCACCTGAGGCGACCCAGACTTGGCCCTGATGCTCCAGGCGCACCTGCGCCGAGCCCAGCACATGGCCGGCCGGGTGCAGGCTCAGGGTCACGCCATGGTGTACCAGGCGCTCGCCGTAAGGCAGGGTCTGCAAGTTGATGTCTTGGCCCAGGCGGCTACGCAGGATGCCGGCGCCGGGGCTGGCGGTCAGATAATGGCCATTGCCGGTGCGTGCATGGTCACCGTGGCCATGGGTGATCACGGCGCGGTCCACGGGCCGCCAAGGGTCTATGTAGAAATCACCGGGCGGGCAGTAGAGGCCTTCGGGGCGGGCGATGACGAGGTCCATGGCATGGGCGCCGGTTTGGAGTTACCAGTTAGGAGCCATGCTGGAGAGAGGAAGTTCGACCGAGAATGGTTGGGGCTGCCAAGCAGCCCCGAAAAAGGCGATGGCGTTTATTTGCCGGGCACCAACGTGAGCCGCGGGTTGCCATATGCCCTGCCAAAATTCTGCGGCTGTAGCGGCAGGTTCATGAAGCGCCCTTTGAACCACGCATCCAGCCCGTCACTGTAATGTGCGCTGGCCGGGTTGCCCGACTGCCCGCTGCTGGTCAGCACCTGCAAAGGTTCGGCCTGGCCGAAGTCGACGATCATCCGCGCCGAGGCCGGCAGGCGGGTGTCGAAGTCGCTGCCCCAGGCGTACGGCGTGAGTGCCAGGGTAGTGAGGTCGCCGCCTGCCGCCAGCGGCGAACGGCTGGTGGCATCGCCCAAACCATGATAGGCCGGTGCCGGCCAGCGGTATTGGTGCAGCTTGCCCCACTGCCAGGCGCGGCGGTCTGCGCCCAGTTGTGCGGTGCCGGCATCCACCGCGCCAGCCAGGCTGCGGGCGAGGATGGTGGGCTTGTCTTCTTTCTGCGGGGTGCTGCGGTCATCCCAGAACGGGCTGTCATCGCGACCGAGCAAGTGATCGGCCTGCGCCGAGAAGGACAACCGTGCATTGTTGACGAAGGCCTGCCAGGCCGGGCCGGACTCCGGGCCAAGGTCGTCGAGGAACGTCTGTCGTGCCACTTCCTGAAGGAACAGCTCATACAGCGCTGCATCAGCCGACACCGTGCTCAGACGGCCGTCGAACGCCTTGAGCCGGGCCAGCGCATCTTTGGCCTTGTCGCGCTGGGCGGCGGGCAGCGCATCGATCGCCTGCTTCAGTGGCTGGGCCATGCCGGGGGCATCGAACATCTGCTTGAGCTTGCCGGCCAGCAGGGTCACCTGGTCGTTCTGCATTGCCATCAGGCTGCGGCTGTCGTGGCGGCCATTGCCGGCCAGCTGGGCCAGGCGCTCAGCGCGTTCCGGGTAATACCAGGTGCTGGACAGCTGCATGCCATAGCCTCGCGGCAGGCTGCGCTGGTTGGCGTGGCCGATCCAGCCGGCAGGTGGGTCCTGGTCGTAGGGGTGCAGCATCGGGTCGGCATAGCCGTCCCAGTCATAGCGCCCGTCCCAGCCGGGCGAGGGCAGCAGGCCCTGGCCTTCACGGCGATTGGGGTAGCGGCCGCTGACCTGCCAGCCGATGTGTTCAGGTTCGGCGAAGACGAAATTGAGGGCAGCAGCAGTCACTTCACGGGTACTGTCGAAGGCGCGCTCCACGTTCTTGGCCCGGGTCAGGTCAAACAGCGCATCCAGGCTGCGGTCGCCCTTGAACTGCGGCAGGTTCAGCGCCAGGCCCAGGCGGGCGTTGTCGGGTTGGGCCAGCAGGGTGCCATGGCGAGTGTCGTACATCACCTCGCGCAGCGGGCGCTGGCCACGGACAAAGAAGGTTTCGCTACGGGCGCGGGCCGGCAGCCATTTGCCATCGGCCAGGTAACTCAGCTGGTTGCCCTGACGTCGCAGTTGCTCCAGGTACAAGTCCTGGTTGTCGGCCATCACGGCGCTGCTGCTCCAGGCCAGCTTGCCGTTGTAGCCGGCCAGCACGATTGGCAGGCCGGGTAACGACAGGCCGGCGACCTGGTACTTGCCAGTGTGGATTTGCACCGGGCTCAGGGCCCAGGCGGCACGGCTGTCGCTGGCCAGCAGGCTCTTGCCACTGCGGCTGCGCTGCGGCCCCAGCGCCAGGTTGGCCGAGCCCGGGCTGCCGAGCAGGCCAAGGTCGGCCAGTTTCTGGCTGGCGGCCGCCAGTGCGTGAAGGCCCGGCAGCTGGCTGGCCAGGTTCAGGCCCTTGAGCTTGTCCACTTCGCCTTGAGCCAGTGGCTCATCCGGGGCGCCGGGCAGCAGCCAGGCCAGTTTGTCACTGCCGGCCTTCTCTGCCAGGGTCAGGGCGCTCAGTTCTTCCTGCAGGTTCACCGACTGGCTGAACGCGTACAGGCAGAAGATCAGCGCCGAGTCCTCAGGCTTCCAGTATTCGGGACGATAGCCACTGTTGGCCAGACCGGCCGGCAACTTGTCGCGGTAGCGGAACAGGTAGGCGTTGACCCCGCGTGCATACACTTCGAAGAAGCGCTTGAGCCGTGGCGATGCGTCGGCGTATTGCTGGGCGGCGCTCTGCTTGAGGTTGGCAGCGCGCATCAGGCGGTCGATGTCCAGCGCGTCGCTGCCGGCCAGTTCGGCCAGGCGACCCTGGGCGAGCAGGCGCATGGCAACCATCTGTTCGATGCGGTCGCCGGCGTGCACATAGCCCAGACTGAACAGCGCATCATGGAAGCTGCTGCTTTCGATCAGCGGCGCGCCCATCGCGTTGCGGCGCACCGAGACGTTTTGCGCCAGGCCCTTGAGTGGCTGCACGCCGCTGGTCGGTGGCACGCTGTCCTGGTGGCCGCCCGTCTGGCAGCCGGCCAGCCCGAGCATACCGAGCAGCGTTGCGGCGGTTGCAAACCGCAGGCGTAAGGGAGGAAAGGCGGGGGCGGCCATGACAAGGGCTCCTGCAAGGCGAGGCGGGTTTCGAAAGGCGCTAAGGTAGTAAGCGCGCAGGCGCCATGCAAGGTCCCATGTCGGTTTATTTACCTGCGCAGGCTCAAACGTTGAAGTGGTCTGCCAGCGTGTCGGAAAAATGCGTGCAGTTGATGCGCGCATAGCGCCGGTAGTCACGGGTGACCGCGAACGCAGAGCCGGGCATCAGCAGGATCTTGTTCTGCTCCAGTTTGCGTACCAGAGGTTGCAGGTCTGGCAGGTCCGGGTGATAGACCCAGAGGAACATGCCCCCTTGCGGCGCGATCTCGAACTGCCAACCGCGCTCAAGCAACAAGCGTTGGGTCTGAACTTGTTGCCGTATCAGGCGCTGCTGCACATCCTTCATATGCCGGGCATAGGTGCCATCCGACAATATGGTGTTGACGAATCGCTCGCAAAACGCAGGCACGGCTACGCAGGTCAGCAGTTTCAGGCGGGTGAGGGGTTCTATCAGGTCTTGCGAGCAGGCGATGAAGCCCACGCGTAACGAGGCGGACAGGCATTTGGAAAAACTGCCGATGTAGATGACCCGGTCAAGGTTGTCCAGTTCGGCGAATGTCTGGCGCACGGCAGGGCTGAAGTCGCCATATACATCATCCTCGACCACGTAGAACTCGTGCTCCACTGCCAGGCGCAGCACGCTGAAGGCGTTGTGCGGGCTGATGTTGCTGCCGGTGGGGTTGTGGAAGGTGCTGTTGCAGAAAAACGCCTTGACCTTGTGCCTGGCCAGGTGGCTTCTCATTTCCTCCACGTCCGGCCCGTCCTGGGTCCGCCGAATGCCGACAACGTGCCCGCCCGCCAGCTGGATCAGCTTGATCAGGTTGCCGTTGCCCGGCTCATCGACGAAAACGTGGTCGCCTGGCTTGATCAGCAAGCGGGCGACCAGGTCCAGGCCTTGGGTAGCGCCTAGCGTCGTCAGCAACTGGTTGGGGCGGGCTTCGACACGGGTCAGCCGTTTCATGTGCACACACAGCTGTTTGCGCATGGGCAGGTAACCCTGGATATCGCCATATTCTGCCAGCGAACTTTGCTCCAGCCGCGCCGTGCGCCGGATCGCCTTGGCCAGCAGTTCGGTGTCCCGCCATGCGGGGGGCAACCAACCGCTGCCCAGTTTGGTGTAGTGCTGGCCGCCTTGCAGCAGACGGAACAGCGGGTCTCCGGCCATGCACTCGGGCTCGTGGATCACGCTGGTTTGCCGGGTGCGGTTTGCGACGAAGTAACCGCGGCCGGGCGAGGCCGTCAATACACCTTCGCTGACCAGCTGGGCATAGGCCGATACCACGTCGTGGTAACTGAAGTCGACCGCTGCTGTCAGCTTGCGAATGGAGGGCATGCGTTGCCCGGGCAACCATTCGCCTGCATCCAGGCGTTGTTTTAACAGGTGATGAAGGCTGCAGGGGTTCATGGCAGGTCCGAAACCGTTAGAAAAAAAAGCCTAACAGTTAACGGAAATGCTTGTCGACTGTTCGTTTGCTAATGGCCAGTACATGCCACTATCCCCTTGTCGGAACTTTCGGCTGCCAGCAACGGCGGCACTTTTAACGTCTGTGCAGACCAGATAACTGGATATCAAGCCCATGCAGATTATGGACATGCAATCAGCCGTCATTGCCAGGCTTCCTGTGCCTGACGAACTGGCCTCATTCAAAGTTGTGAAAAACCTTGTGACCTCGGCGTTATTGGAGTGCTGCTCAATCGATGAGTTCGAGGCACTTGTTCAAACATCAGTGATTGAAAGTGTTTCAGAACAGGCGCATGCCGATTTACAGGCCTTTGCCCAGAAAGACCCGGCTGCTGGCCGTGACCTGGTGTTCATTGCAAGGACCTATACCTCTTATTCTGCAGTTCTGCATTATCGGCTTGCCCATTGGATATATAACAATACTGCTTCTACCTACGGCGCTGGTGGCCAATGCCTGGCCGCGATGATCTCCAGGCGCGGGAAAATGCTCTCGGGTGCGGAAATCCATTTCCGCAGCTGTATCGGTGCGCGTTTCATCATCGATCACGGCATGGGCACCGTCATTGGTGAAACCTCGACCATTGGTGACGATTGCTACGTGCTGGGCGGCGTCACGCTGGGCGCTCGCGGCATCAGCGACAACCCTTCGAGCCCTCGCCATCCAACCCTCGGCAACCGGGTCCAGATCGGCGCTTTCGCCAGTGTACTCGGCGCTATCCATGTGGGTGACGGCGCCTTTATAGGGCCTGGCTGCATTGTTACAAAAGACGTACCTGCGGCTGCCCGGGTGCAGGTTAAAACATCATTGCAGGTGGTACTGGAATCATGAACGCTCTGAACTATGAAGTGTTACGCAATACTGAGAAGCTGTATTACAAAGACCAGTATCTGGCGGGCGCAAGTACGCAAGTAACGCGGGTGCACAGTGACGGTATCGAGTTGCAAAGTACCGTGGCCTATCCAGAAGGTGGTGGCCAGGAGGCAGACGTCGGCACCATTGAACTACCGATCGGTACCGTGCGCTTTGTCTGGGTAAAAAAACTCTATGGCAGCCCTATTCGCCTGGAAGGTTTCAAGGGCGGAAAACTGGGCGGCATCATTATTCACAGCCTGCACCCTGATGACTTGCATCTGCTGGACGAAGTCACCGTTGGCATGCCGGCCCGCGTCACTATCGATACTGAACGGCGCGAACGGTTGACGCTGTCTCACAGTGCCAGTCACTTCCTGTATGCCGCGGCGATCAGCCTGCGAGAAGAATTGAAACAGTGGACCATCGGCTGCCACATCAAGGAAGACTCTGCGCGGTTCGATTTTCTGGTTGAGGACGCCTTCACTGCCGAAGACGTGGTTGAGATAGAGCGGCGTGCAAATGAGCTGATCGCCTGCAATGCGCCCATCGAGCACTACGCGGTGCAGGGCCTGGAAGACGCGCGGTTGTGGACCTACAACGGCATCGAAATCCCGTGTGGCGGCACACACCTTGAGTCGCCTGGTCGCATCGGGCGCCTATCCGTGCGGCGCAAACGCCTGGGCAAGGGCAAAGAGCGGCTGATCTGTGTGTTCCCGGATGCCGAAATCGATCTGTCCACCTATCACGAGCCTGCACTATGAACAGCACACTCCCGCGGCGGACCTACCTGTACTTCAGCGCACAGTCGATCAACCTGACGACCGCCGTCATGTCCGTGACCATGGCCGCCATTGTCGGTGCGGCCTTGGCACCCGCTGCTGCGTGGTCCACCGTGCCCTACGGGTTCCAGTTCCTGTGCCTGATGCTGGCGACCTACCCCGTCTCCAGGTTGATGAGCCGTATCGGTCGCAAGAAGGCCTTCATGCTGGGGGCGATCCCTTTGGCGGCTTCTGGTATCAGCGGTTATCTGGCTGTGGAGTACCAGCAGTTCCAGCTGCTGGTGTTGAGCCATTCGGCGTTGGGCGTGTATATCGCCTTTGCCAACTTCAACCGCTTCGCGGCCACTGACAATCTGGCCCAGAGCCTCAAGCCCAAAGCCCTTTCACTGGTTGTGGCGGGGGGCGTGATTGCCGCAGTGGTGGGGCCGACACTGACCGAATGGCTCAGGGACGTTGGCGGGTACCCGCTGTTTTCGCTGTGTTATGCCTCGTTTGTTGGCCTGGCGGTGATTTCGCTGATGATTGCCGTTTGCCTGCCCAACGATGCCGGCACCGCCAAGGCTCGTCAGCACGCGGAAAAATCGGCCACTCCCCGCGCCGAACCGTTCAGCCCGGCCGTGAAAGTTGCCATGGCGGTGGCGGCACTGAGCTACGGGATCATGAACCTGCTCATGATTCAGGCATCGATGCACATGAAACACATGCATGAGGACTTCTCTGACGTGCGCCTGGCAATCCAGTGGCATGTGGTAGCCATGTTTGCACCGTCGTTTTTCACCGGCGCAATCATCCAGAAGCTGGGCATCAAGACCACCATCTGTGCCGGGTTGGCCCTGTTGATCGGATGCTCGGCCCTGAATATCTGGTCCCACAGCTACGCCATGATGACCCTGGCGCTGATTGCCCTCGGGCTGGGCTGGAACCTGACCTATGTGGGCGGCGGTGCATTGCTGGCCCAGGCGCTGCAGAACAGCCCGGCAGCGATGCAGATGCAGGGCAAGAACGACTTGGCCATTGCCATATTGGCAACCGTCGGTGCCTTCAGCCCTTCACTGTTGCTGAGCACGGTTGGCTGGGATGGCACCAACGCCATCTGCATGGCCCTTTGCATCGGTTTGCTTTTCGCCACTGCTGGCCTGCTGCAGAACAAGGCCTGCCTGCACACTTCCATGGAAGGTAGCCGCAAATGAGCGAACTCATCAGCGTCAGCGAACGCATCTACACCAAACTGGAAATGAACAACCCAGGCGGTAGCCACAAGTACCGGGCAGCCCGGCTCATCGTGGAACATGCCTTGCGCAATGGCGACATCATCCCAGGTGTGACGACGGTCATCGAAAAAACCGGTGGCAGTTTCGGTTTCGGCTTGCTGGCGGCCTGCCACAAATACCAGGTTGCCGTGGAGCTGGCGGTAGGGCTTGGCTTCAGCCAGACCAAACGGGACTTGCTGGAGTGTTTTGGTGCCAGGCTGATCGGCAAGGAAATGCTGGTGGCCGGTGCCACGCCCAAGGATGTCGTGATGCATCACCTGGATAACCAGGTCGCGCTGGGCAAGTCCTATTTCTATACCGATCAATTCAACAACCCGGTGGGCATTGAAGCCCATCGTTACCAGACGGCCAGCGAACTGGCCGTGCAATTGACCAACGTCGGGGCTGGGCGGGAAATCCTGTTTGTCGGCTGCGCCGGCACTGGTGCAAGTTTTACAGGTATTACCCTGGGGCTGAAGGACCACGGTTTTGACGTTTCGACGGTGTTGGTCGACCCCAGCGGTTGTGATTCAAGGGCGGGCGTGTTCACCGACCATCGCTTTGAAGGCATGGCGGTGGGTGTTTGCCCACCCTTCATGGACTGGTCGCTGGTGGACGAACGGGCTCAGGTGCAGCACGCCGAAATGCTGGCCGCACAGCGCTGGTTCTACATGCAAAGTGGCATTTTCGTGGGGAATACCGCCGCAGCCTGCCTCGCTGTTGCCCAGCGCATGGCACAGCACCCGCGGTATGCCGCGACCACCCTGGTCACCATCGCCTATGACGCGGGGCTCTGGTACCAGGACTTGCTGGGGGCGACCCGGCGAAAGGCCGCGTAGCAGGTTTTTAATCGAGCCAGTCGATCAGGCGCCGTGGCACTTCTTGAACTTTTTCTCGCTACCGCACGGGCAAGGGTCGTTACGGCCAACGTCCTTCAGGGCGTTGCGTACCGGCTCCTGGTGGCCGTGGTTGCAGTGCGGGCCGTGTACATGGCCATGATCGTGGTGGTGGTCATGATCATGGTCGTGGTTGCAGTTAGCGCCATGAACGTGAGGTTGTTGGGACATTGCAGGGTTACTCCGGGATGTGATCGCCGGGGATTATCTCACCACTGCGCGATAAGTGCAGGTCCCGATGGATGAGCAGCCCGGTCGCCAGCTCGCCCTGCAGGGTGTAATGCAGCGGCTGCTTGCTTCTGAGCAGCTTGGCCAGTGGCTTGAGGTGCTGCCACAAGTTGGTTCGCGCGGTAATCTTGAAGGTGCGTCGGGCGTGCCCGCCCACGCTGCGCCATACGCTGGCTTCATCCTGTACCAGCAGCAGGTCGTTGAGGCGTATTGCATACGACAGGTTGCGGATGAACAGGCGGCTGTCATTGGGGTTGTCGACCCGCACGTGCAGCACGAACTCTTGCTCCAGCAACCTGGCCTTGACCGTTTCGACCTCGATCAGGTGCACTTCGGGTTCGCGCCAGTCGTCACCCCCCCAACTGGCGCAGCCCGCCAGCAACGCCAGGCATGCCATCAGGGTGCAGGGCATTAGCAGACGGGCGCGGGTCATCATGGTCAGCTCCCCACGTAACTGGCGCAGCATTTCTTGAACTTCTGCCCGCTGGCGCAAGGGCAAGGGTCGTTACGCCCGGCCTTCAGCCCGACCGTAGGGTCGATGAAGTACCAGCGCCCGGCATGCTGGACGAACGCCGAACGTTCACGGTGCTGGTGATCGCCATCCTGGTCGTGCCAGCGTGCGGTGAAGGTGACAAACCCGTGCTCCGGCTGGCCGCCCAGCACTTCGGCGCCTTCCACCTCCAGCCCCAGCCAGGTGCTCTGGGCGCTCCAGGCAGCCATGGCGGCTTTGTCCAGGTCGGCTTGCTGGGCCGGCAGGGTGGTGGCGACCAGGTAGTCGACCAGGCCCAGCACGTAGGCACTGTAGCGTGAGCGCATCAGCGCCTGGGCATCGGGTGCCGGGGTGCCGGCATGGTAATGCCCGCAACAGGCGTCGAGCAGGTTGCCACTGCCGCAAGGGCAGACCGAGACACTCATCATCACCACCAGTACTTGCCGAAGTTTTCAGGATTGGCCCAGAACTGAGTGGGGCATGGTGGCAGGTCAAGCGTAGCGGGCTTCATAGAGGACCTCAAGGAGTTTGGTGACAAAGCTGGTGACAGTGTTGGTGACAGGCAGCGAGACCGCAAGGGCGAGTTAACTGGGGTCCTTAACGCGCCCACGGGCACCCACGCGAGGGCCTATGGGGGAACCTGCGCGGGAAGTCTTGTAATGGTGACCTTTCAGATTTTTCTGTCAGATTCTCAAGGGGGCCTGTGAGTCCACAACCAGAACCCCAGTTGAACGGCCAGACAGACCCAGTAGAGGGCCTGTAGGTGGTCCATGGGGTTCTCCTATAGAGATTAAAATGACTTGTGAAAACGAACGTCTGTGAGTTCGTGATGTTGAGCTACTTCAAGGAGGCGCTCATAGGAATGCGGCCAGCTCTTTTGAGATTGGTCATCAGAAGCACCTGATTGAAGTAATGCATAGCATAGCGCTGCATGTGGGGTCAGAGACTCAACAGGAACCTTAGTGACGACTCGCTTGCCCTTGTAGGTGTAACATAGCGTGACACTCATCGTAGGTCCTTGAGATTCGAGTTATTCCACAAGCATAGACCCTTAGCTTCTGGTTACGAAAGTATTTATTCCTGCTTAGATTCTAAGTCCAAGCTCGCCAGCTCGCTGAAGTGTCAAATGGCCTTTTCTGACGGCAGCCTTTAGGCCCCTTTGAGTATTCTTGTGGGGAGCCTTCATTGCTTTCCAATCGCACTTGTCGTTGAAGGTCATGCGCTTGAGGATGTTTGCACCATGGTCATTGCCCAGTGAGGCCATCTTGTCGGCCACCAGTGCAGCTACCTCCGGCATCTCAAGGATCGCCTCGAAGGCGTCATAGACCATCGTCTCGAACTCACGAGAGACCCAGCCCGCATAGGCAAGAGCTGCTCGTTTGTTGGCGTGGGTCACTGTAACTGCACCAGCCTTAGCGGAATGGGAAAAACCCATTTCCCTCATGTATTGGCCTTCCTTCAAGTTGTTCCATTGGCCCGGTTGCTTGCCCTTTGGCAGCTTCAGGGTTCGCCAGATGTCTGTCAGGTCCCATTGGCCCCGGTCGTTTGCCTTGAAGGCGTGGCCTTCGATGATGATGACGTGACCGGAATGCTTGTGTTTGATGTCGATGCTCATTGGTCTTTTCCTCTTGTTTGCTCCCTCAAGTTCGCTCCCACGGGCAGCCGAAAGACCCGACCAAGGGTTCTGCCGGTGGCATGAAGGAACAAACAGGAAGACTTTCGTTTAGGTGTGCCCAGCGACGGGCAGTATTGGTTTGCGCGTCCATTTTCTGGATGCACAAAGACGGGCTGAGATTTCAGCTCGTTGAAGCGGTGCCCCTGCCGGTCCCTCTTTAGGTCCGGCCTTACGGGGCTACTTACTGGATCACTCGGCGGTCAGCTTCACATTGGTGACCAGCGGGAACGGCACTTGGACGGTCTGGAGACCATCGGTAGTCAGTTTCACCTTGACCATGCCATTGGCGATGATGTCCACCACAGCCATGATCTCAAGGTCCCAGCCTTGGGCGTTCGGATTGCGGGTCGCTTCGATGCGCCACACGCTGCCGTCTTGGCGCTCACGGTAGCTCAGCGAGGTGAACAGCTTGGGCAACATGAAGATGCCATGGTCAGTCCCGGTGTACGGCTGTACGCCTGCGCCAATGAGTTCCTCGATAGAACCCAGACCAGCACGCTGAGCAGCACGCTCAAGGACAGCCACCAGCGACACTGGGAGCAGGATCACGAAGTCACTCAACGAGGTGCCCACAGTCTGGTTAACGTGGGTCGTCAGGATGTCGATGAGGTCCTCAGCGATCTCGACAGGCTTGCCCGTAGGCTTGCCCTCGGTGAAGCTCTCAGTGCTTGGGGCAGTCGCCAAGATGGCAGCGACCTTACCGGCTGCGCTGTGCTCGATGTCACGGAGCATCTTGTCAGCGGTTTGCTCCATGGACTGGACGGTGAAGCCTGCCATCAGATTGTGGTCGAGGATGGTGGCACGGTGGCTGATGACCAATGCCGTGTCGGTGGCCTCAGTGAAGATCACAGAACCGGCCAGGACTTCACCCTTGTCGATGGTCTGGTTGTCCCAGTTCTTGCGCGGGTCGAAGGTGACGGAGCGGTCGGCCATGGTGATGATCTGTTGCCCAGTGGCCTCAGAGCCAGCCGGACGGAACTCACAAGGGGTGGCCTCCATGGCAGCCTCTCGCCACTCATCGCCGTTCAAATAGTCCTCAGCGGCCTCCACAAGGGCCTCCACATAGACGGACACATCGGTGGCCGCTTGGGTCTCTGGGCGAACATCAGCAGTGTTGAATCGAATCGACCCAGTGTGCTCATCGGTGATGGCGGTAGTGTAGGTCGAAGGTTTGGTGTACTGGAATGGCTTAGTCATGGTTGTTTCTCCTGAATAGATGAATGAAGTGGTTGTGTGTCGAGGTGCTGTTACCAGCCAGCGCTATTGGCACGGGAGGCGGCACGGATACGGGCACCATGCTCACGAATGGCAGCGGCTCGGGCTTCCTTATCGGCCTTCGCTTGGGCGATCTCACGAGGTGTGTACTCACGGCAGCGCTCTTGATGCCAACGGGCCTCAGCCTCTCTCTGAGCCTTCTCTTGGGCCTTCTGGTGCTGGTCTTGGCGGTACTCTCGGGCAACTACAGGAATCGCTTGGAGTGACAGACCGGCCTCATCGAACGCCTTAACGATCTCGAATTGCTGGCCCTTAACGGTCCCGCATTGGGCGACCAGCATGGGCAACATGATGTTCTCGACGTACTCACGGTTAAGGGTCTGGCCCGACACGGTGACTTCGTTCTTCAGGACTTTGGTGATGGTGATTTTCATGGTTGGGTTCTCCTATTGGGGACCCTTTGATTCGTCCTTGCGCCATAGACGCGCACGACCAGACGGCCAAGGAGAAAGCCTTCGCGGGCATCTTCAAGGACGATCAAAAGGTTCTGGGTTTCAAGTGGTATTGGTGTTGATGACGCTGATTCAGGACATGGCAAGCCTGAAGGGCATCTTTGAGAGGACCGTGGCGACGGTCAATGACGGGCTGTGAGGACCACAGGCACGCCACAAATGACATGGTAGAAACGGAGCAGGTCGAGACCGGTAGCCGTTAGGGTTTCTTCAAGGGGACCCATGAGGAACGCTCCCAGCTTGCCCGACACATACTCAAGGCAGCTCTCATATCCTTTACTGGTCCGTAGACCGATGTTCTTGAGATTGAAGACAGCGAGGCGATGGCGACCAGTGGGCATAGCTGCCTCAATAGACAACAGGGTCTCTTGGCGTCCTTGTGGGATGCCGTCAAGTACAAAGTGGAATTTCATATGGACCTCCTTTGAGGTGACTGATCGAACAGGGATGTTATGGTCGCAAGACCAATCCCTAACTCAGAGGAATCTATTAGATTATCTTTAAGTTCTTATTGTTAGATTGATTTAAAGATAATAATAATAGAGTTACTCAAAGAGTAATCTTTAAGTAAAAGGCCCCCGTACAACTTGAGCGATGCATGGCGGCCCCAATTCCATGCACGGTCTCTCCAACGGTGTCCTTTGTGGGCATCGCTTCATGGATCGACAATATCAAGCTGTGCTCCTTCCTACTGGAGCCAGACGCTGGGGTCTGCTTATCGGGGACTGTTGGCGCTGGCTCGCATCACCGCAATGGTGGCTGGTCTCTTGTCGCTTGGTCGTCGCTGATCGGTCCTCGAGGAACCGGTAGGTGGCGAGAGATTTTTTCTTGCTGTTCTCTGCCTACTGCCATAGTGAGGGTATTTGTCCTCCCTATTGACACGCTGGAGAAAGACTGAGCGAATTAAGCGTTGCGTGCATATTCGCCGTGGTAGCGCTTGCGAATCTGATCTACATATCTGGTAGCCGCTCGGACATTTGCAAACCAGACCACGCCGGGCTTGTCGTCTCCAATAGAAAGCCTGACGCCGAATTGACTTCCCTGCTGGAAGATACCCTTGGGAAGTCCATCGGCTTTCTTACGGCACTTGGAGTTCCAAAGGTTCTCCTGCTGGGTACAGGTGCGCAGGTTCTCAACCTTGTTATTCAACTTGTTGCCGTCAATGTGATCGACAACAAGCTCGGCAGGGTCGATGCCGGTGTGCATAAAGAAGATGACTCGATGGGTCCGGTAGAACTGGCCGTCAAACTTCATTCGATAGTAGCCGTCGCTGCCCATGCTCACGACTGGGCCGACTCGACCGTTTCGACCACGGGTGGCCTTGATGCGGGAGAGACCCGAGGGACTCGCCGGGTCGATCTTGTAGATTTCTTGAAGGGATTCGAGGGATGGCATCGCGGTGTAGCTGGACATGGTGTTGACCTCCTATGGCTGTGTGGGTGTGCCATAGTGAGGGTCTATATGTGGTGTTCGGCCTCACCAATCAGATACTACATATTGTGCCCTTCAGTTCCACCAGTTCACCACGGAGCAGCTTCAGTTCGTCCATGATGCCCGCAGCGATTGGGTCGGTGGACTCGGAGGCGTCATAGCGACCGGTCTTGCGGATGCTCGGGAGGACTTCCTCGGTGACCCACTTGCGGAACGGCTCAGACTGGGGAGCGTGACCACGGAGCAGCATTGCGTACAGCTCAGACTCAGTGAAGATCACCGTATTGGAGCGAAGGCGGCGACCGTGAATGTCTGTTGGGAGACTGATGCAGTTTTCTTGGATCAGTGTCGAGAGTTGGTGCCCCGCCCCAAACCCCTGCCTTGCGTTGCTGATTGACTCAGCTGGGTGTTTCAAGCCAGCCGCTCGGGCTACCTGAGTCGCCACGAACAGCAAGTCATGCTCAGGGTGACCCACGAGGACATCCAGCTCGATGCCCATGAAGTTGCGTTTCTCAAAGCAGGCCTACCAACAAGTGGTAGACCCTTCATCGCCTTACTTAGCGGCCAGTGTAAACGCCTTCACCAGTGCCTCATGGAGCGTCCCCACAGGAACCCTCTGAGACCCCGCGTAGAGGTCGTAAGTGATGTTCCCTGAGCTGTGCCCGGTGATGCTCTGAGCGATGACCTCAGGGGTCGCAGCGGCCTTCAGCAGACCTGACAGAGAATGCCTCAGCGAGTGGAACGACTGGTCACTGCCTGCCTTCAATCCCAGAGGCTCACGTAGGGCCTCATTGAGCGGCTTGTTGAAATAGTGAGCCTTCGCCTTGAACAGCTTGCCGGGTTCCGATGCGACCCACTCAAGGAAGGTCTTTAGGGAGAACCCATAGGCCCCATCGACCAGAGGGACTTGCCGGATGGAGAAGTCATTTTTCAGGGTCTTTCCCTTCTCGTCCTTGTTGATGTCGATGACGGTAATCCCGTCCACTTGCTTTATGTCGTCCTGAGTCAGTTGGTACAGCTCGCCAATACGGGCACCTGTGAGGACTCCCAGAGACAGCGCCCAGCGCTTCCAGTCGGTCACAGGCAAGGTATTAGCGTGGTCCATGATGGTCGCCACTTCCTCACGGGAGAACGGTCTACGCTCGCTTTCAGCGCCCCTCTCAATCTTCAGGTCCTTGTCATAGGAGCGTTCGATATAGCCGTTGTTCTTTGCCCAGTCCATGACGGTCGATAACTGGCCCAGTAGCTTGTTGACAGTCAGAGGCTTTCGGCCCTCCATGACTCTCTCTTTGAGCGCCACCATGTCAGCCCGTGTGTGGGTCCTGATGTCGAGGTCTCCGAGAAGCGATGAGAGGGTCCTACAGTTCGATGTCACTGCCTTATGTGTGTCACCTGTCACGTTGCCTTGGCGTTCCTTCAGGAACATCTCAGCGAGGACCTCGAAGGTAATCGGGTTTGTCGAGGACGCATTTACAGATAGGGACACGGAAGGGGCTACAGACGTGCTACAAGACAGCTCCCCAATGATCTCCGTGAGTTCCTGAGGACGACCCTCAAGACGCTCCTGAGCAGCCCTGAGCACTCGTTGCCCGGTGCCGATGGCCCGGTGTTGGTTCATATTGAATCGACCCAGCGAGGCAGCCTCAGCGAGGTGGTGGCTCATCTGGTCATAGATTTCCATGTAGAGGCCCCGTGAGTCCTCGCTATGGCCCTGTAGGGCATCCTCAGCGATCTCCTTGAGGCGTTCCTTGAGGTCCTCCCACGAAGCCTCAGGGCGGTCGAGGTGGAAGACAGCCAGTGTCTTGAGGATGTCCTTTGAGAACTGCATAGCGGTTGGCCTATCGGTGGAACGGAGAGAGATGGCGAGACTACGGGTTGAGCATCCCCGAGGGCGAACCCTCAGGTAATAGATTCCTGACCGTCTGTAGTGCCAGACCGAAAGGGCCTGAGATGGTCGTTGGTGACAAGGCTGGTTACAGGCTGGTGACAGTTGGCCCTGCTCGGGCATAGCAATGCTGGTGGTCATGGTGAGGTAAGCCCTTGATATTCATGGGTTTACCACCAGTACTTCCCAAACATTTCCGGGTTGGCCCAGAACCGGGCGTTGAGCCAGTCCGGGACCTGCTTGTAGTCATGTAGATCATAGGTGAACAGGCTCAATACCTGCTGGTCACGGCGGAATTTCTCGCTGGCCGACAGGGCCAGGGCAAAGAAGTCAGTATCTTGCCAGCCGCAGGCGGTCAGGTCGGTCAGCACCGCGACCCGGCTGGCATTGAGGTTGCGAATGCCGCCGAGCAGTTCCAGGCCGGTGCGCTTGGGCAGGTGTTCCAGGCAGTCCACCAGCACCGCCAGGTCAAAGCGTTGTGCCGCCAGTTCGGCCGGCAGCGGGCCCGGGGCTGCAGTGGCAATAGTCACCTGGGGGTGCGCCTGGGCGAAGGCGTCCAGCGCCGGAAAGCGCGTGCCGACCAGCAGCAGGCGTTGTGGAGTGAAGCGTTCGAGCAGGGCCGCGAGGGCCTGCTGCGGGGTGCGTTGGGAAAAACCGTCGGTCATTGCCAATCCTCGTTCAAGTCGTCCAAGACTAGCGGGCTGCGGCGTGCGGGCAAAGAGGCTTGTGACCATGTCGTGGCTTATTGCTGGCAGGGTTTGAATGCCCGGTCTTTACTCCCAGAGATCGGCCTTATGCCGATTCCCCCTAGGAGAAGCAATGAAATGAGCATAGTACGCACAGCGTTACCCCTGGTACTGCTCACCAGTGTGTTGACTGGTTGTGCAGGTTTGCAGAAAACCGACTGGCCGAAATGTGCCGCCGTCGGGGGTGTAGGTGGCGCCGCATTGGGCGCTATTGAAAGTTCCAGCTGGGCTGGCTGGGGTGCGTTGTTGGGCGGTGGCCTGGCGGCGGGCTATTGCTGGGCCCATGGCGATGGTGACGAGGATGGCGACGGCGTGCCGGACAGCCGTGACAAGTGCCCGGGCACACCCCGTGGTGTGCAGGTCGATGCCAACGGCTGCCCGCCTGAGCCGGTAGCAGTGGTGGAGGAAGTGGTGGTGCAGAAAGAAGAGGTCATCGTCATCCGCGATGTGCACTTCGAGTTCGATTCTGCACGCCTGACCGCCCGTGACAAAGAGCGCCTCAACACCATTGCCACGCGCCTGAAGCAGGAAGCGCCCTCCGCCCGCCTGAGCGTCAGCGGCCATACCGACAGCGTTGGCTCCGATAGCTACAACCAGAAACTGTCCGAGCGTCGGGCCCACTCGGTGACCGATTACCTGGTCGAGAGCGGTGTACCGCGCAGCAGCTTCGTTTCGGTGGTCGGCGCTGGTGAAACCCAGCCGGTGGCTGACAATGCCACGGCCGAGGGGCGTGCCATGAACCGCCGTACCGAAATCAAGATCCAGCGGTAGATGGTGTGCGCCCGTGCCTTGAGCAGTGGCACGGGCGCGTCTTCATGCCGGTCAGCCGTTCGTGGCCAATGACACAGGAGCATTCAGCATGAGTGTGACGTCGAAGGCGGCGCTGCCGCTGTTGGTGGCTGCCAGCCTGCTCGCGGGCTGTGCAACCCACAGCGATGGTGGCGCGCCGCTCAACCAAAGGACCTGGCCCATCTGCAGCCTGCTGGGAGGCCTGGTCGGGGGCGGCCTGGGCGCTATTGAAAGCTCCACTTGGGCCGCAGGTGGCGGCGCTCTGGGCGCCATTGCCGGGGGGTTGATCTGTTACGCCCAGGACGGTGACGAAGATGGCGACGGCATTTTCGACCGCCGCGATCATTGCCCCGATACTCCCGCCAACACTGCAGTCGACCATATGGGTTGCCCGCTGAAGGAGTACCCCGCAGCGCCGCCTGCCACTGTACCTGAGCCCTCGCCGGAGGTGATCATCCTCGATGACAACGGCGCGGTGATGTTTGCCTTCGATTCCGCCGACCTGACCTCGGCGGCGCAGCAACGGCTGCAAGGCCTGGTGGCGAAACTCGACTCACCGACCATCGCCAAGGTGAGCGTGATCGGACACACCGACAACGTGGGTTCCGACAGCTACAACCAGGCGCTTTCCGAGCGCCGTGCCAGCAGCGTTGCCGAGTACCTTATCAGCCAGGGCCTGGAACCGGGCAAGGTCACCAGCCAGGGCCGTGGAGAAAGCGAGCCTGTCACTGATAACGAAAGCGAGGAGGGCCGCGCGCGCAACCGACGAGTGGAGCTGCACCTCAACTGAGCGGTGCTGGCGCCTGCCTTGGCATTGCAGTTAATGTTGGTCGCATGGCCCGCTCGAACGGGCTGTCTCGACAAAACAACAATTTATAGGGGCGGGGTATGAAGTTCATCCTGGGCCTGGGCAAGGTCCTGACGGTCGCTTTCTGGGGTGTGGTGTTGTTCAATCAATTGATGCCACAACCTTTGCCCTTCAATCTGTTGATCAATGCCGCCGGCATCGTCCTGTTCAGCTTGCACCTCCTCGAAGTGCTGTTCTTCAATGGCAGCTTGCGTGGGCGCAGCCACCGCTGGTTCGACCGTTTGCAGATCCTGTTGACGGGTATCTTCCATGTCATGTCCATTCCCCGTGCGCAGGAGGCGCCCCGAAATGCGTAATTTGATGTTGCTGGCCATGTTGGCCGCTCCCTTGGCCCAGGCTGAAAGCCTGGAGGTCGCCGCCAATTCCATGCTGCGCCTGCCCGACAAGTCGGCCAGCGTGCATTTCACGCACCTGCGTGTCGCCGATGCGGCAACCCTGCTGCTGCCAGCCTCGCTTGCGCAATTGACGGTCGATCACCTGGAACTGGGCCGTGATGCGCGTATCGCCATTGCACCCTCCGACAGCCCCCTGGTCATCGAGGCGCGTAGTGCGAGGTTGGGTGAAGGCAGTGAATTCAGTGCCCCCGGAGCGGCGGGTAGTTATCAGCGGGCAGCTCGGCCAGGCCGCAGCCTGGACCTGAAACTGGCTGAAGTGGATGCCGAGCGGGTGGCGATCGATGCCCGTGGTGGCGCGGGGGCGCCGGGTTATGTGGGCCTTGATGGTGGCAACGGGCAGGCGGGTGGTTGCACCTGGGGCCAGGCCAGCCGTGGTGCCAATGGCGATGACGGCGGCAACGGGCACGATGGTGCGCCGGGCGGGCGCATCCGCCTCAGCGTGCCGCAGGGGTTCGCGCAAGAGCGCGTTGTCGTGCGCCTGGAGGGTGGCGCCCCAGGCAAGCCCGGGGCGGCGGGCAAGGCGGGTAAAGGTGGGGCTAGCAAGGGTTGCCTGGTGTACAGCACCGATGCTGGCGCCAATGGCCGGCCTGGGCAGCCTGGGCAGCCTGGGCAGCCCGGCCTGGCAGGCGCCGCAGGTGAGCTGATTCTGCAACCCCTGTAAACCTTTTTGGCTGCGAAGTTCTCGCCAGGGAAATTGCAGCGCCTATGCGATCGAGCGCCGCCCGCGCGGCGCTCGATCTATCTCCAACGCATAACTCAGCTGTCAGATCATCAGGCGCGAGCTGGCCACAGCAACCACGGCCAGGCCCAGCAGCAGGTTGACCCCCACCATCCGCCGAATGCGCCCGAGCACCGCCGCCCCCGTCGGCCAGTCCTCGGCTTGGACCGCCGTCTTCAACTCCGGCAGCAGCAACGCCTGAATGCGCATGAACAAGGCAAACATGACGATGCCCCCACCGATCATCACCTGTACGTACTTCGGTGCAGTCTCGAAACCGCTGAAACGCAAGTGCAACATGCCGATACCACTTATCGCCAAGATCGCCACCGCCAGCCAGACCCAGCCAAAGAAGCGTCGGAAAACTTCCACCCACAGCCGCAGCCGCGCAGGCCCTTCAAGGGCCGCAACCGTTGCCGGGCGCAGCACCAGCCAGGCGAAGAACATGCCGCCGACCCATACCAGGGCAGCCAGAACATGCAGTGTGTAGGGCAGGGCAAAGGCGAGCATCCGGATCTCCATGCGGCATAAAGGGCAATAGCGGGGTATGATAGCCGCCCATGCGAAACACTGAAAATATATCCAGCCCTACGGGCGCCTGCAGACCATGATCAGCAACGAACTCAAAGCCACCATCCAGGGCGCCTACTCGCGTTTTCTCGAAGCCAAGAGCCTCAAGCCCCGCTATGGCCAGCGCCTGATGATCGCCGAAGTGGCCAAGGTACTGGGCGACATTGCCTGCGACGATGAAGGCCGCCGCGCCGGCGAGCCTGCCGTGGTTGCCGTCGAGGCGGGCACCGGTACCGGCAAGACGGTGGCCTATAGCCTCGCCGCCATCCCGGCCGCCAAGGCAGCCGGCAAGCGCCTGGTGATTGCCACCGCCACCGTGGCCCTTCAGGAGCAGATCGTCTTCAAGGACCTGCCCGACCTGATGCGCAACAGCGGGCTCAATTTCAGCTTCGCCCTGGCCAAAGGCCGTGGCCGCTATCTGTGCCTGTCCAAGCTCGACATCCTCCTGCAGGAGGGCCACGCCCAGTCGGCTACCGCTCAGCTGTTCGAGGAAGAAGGCTTCCGCATCGAAGTCGACGAGCGCAGCCAGAAGCTGTTCAACAGCATGATCGAGAAGCTTGCCGGCAACCGCTGGGACGGCGACCGTGACAGCTGGTCAGAAGCCCTGGAAGACCAGGACTGGGCCCGGCTGACCACCGACCATAGTCAGTGCACCGGCCGACACTGCCCGAATTTCCAGCAGTGCGTGTTCTACAAGGCCCGTGAAGGCATGGGCAAGGTCGACGTGATCGTTACCAACCATGACATGGTGCTGGCCGACCTGGCCCTGGGCGGCGGTGCGGTGCTGCCTGACCCGCGCGACACCGTGTATGTGTTCGACGAAGGCCATCACCTGCCAGACAAGGCTATCGGCCACTTCGCCCATTATTCCCGCCTGCGCTCCACCGCAGACTGGCTGGAGCAGACCGCCAAGAACCTGACCAAGCTGCTGGCCCAGCACCCGCTGCCCGGCGATCTGGGCAAGTACATCGAGCAGGTCCCAGAGCTGGCGCGGGAAGTGCGCACCCAGCAGCAGTTCATGTTCACCCTCTGCGAGCAGGTGGCCGACTTCCGTCCCAGTGAAGACACCGAGGGCCGTGAGCGCCCCCGCTATCGCTTCGAAGGCGGCGTCGTGCCGGAGCAGCTGCGCGAAGTGGGTATCGAGCTGAAGAAGGGTTTTGCCCGCCTCAACGATCTGTTCACCCGTCTGGCCGACCTGCTCAAGGAAGGCATGGACGGTGAGGTCAACATTGGCATCGCCAGCCACCAGGCCGAGGAGTGGTACCCGTTGTTCGGCAGCCTGGTCACCCGTGCCCAGGGCAACTGGGAACTGTGGACAGCCTTTACCGCCGAAGACCCGCAAGACAGCCCGCCCATGGCTCGCTGGCTGACGTTGGCCGAAAGCGGTGCGATGTTCGACATCGAAGTCAACGCCAGCCCCATCCTCGCTGCCGAAATGCTTCGCCGCAGCCTGTGGAGCGTTGCCCACGGCGCGTTGGTGACCTCGGCGACGTTGACCGCGCTGGGTAAATTCGACCGCTTCCGCATGCGCTCGGGTTTGCCGCGTGACGCGGTCACCTGTGTGGTGCCCAGCCCGTTCGTGCACGGCGACGCCGGTCTGTTGCGGGTGCCCGACCTCAAGGCCGACCCACGCGACGCGGCGGCGCACACCGCCGCCATCATCCGCGAGCTGCCGAACATCGTCGAAGATGCCCGCGGCGCACTGGTGCTGTTCTCCTCGCGCAAGCAGATGCAGGACGTGTTCGATGGCCTGGACCGTGACTGGCGCAAGCTGGTACTTATCCAGGGCAACCTGTCCAAGCAGGAAACCCTGAACAAGCACAAGGCGCGGGTCGACGATGGCCAGCACAGCGTGCTGTTCGGCCTGGCAAGCTTTGCCGAGGGTGTCGACCTGCCTGGCGCCTATTGCGAGCATGTGGTGATTGCCAAAATTCCGTTTGCCGTGCCCGATGACCCGGTCGAAGCCGCGCTGGCGGAGTGGATCGAGGCCCGTGGCGGCAACCCGTTCATGGAAATTGCCGTACCCGACGCCTCGCTGAAGCTGATCCAGGCCTGCGGTCGCCTGCTGCGTACCGAGCAGGATCGCGGTGTCATTACCTTGCTTGACCGGCGCCTGGTCACCCAGCGCTATGGCAAGGCTATTCTCAATGCGCTGCCGCCGTTCCGGCGGGAGATTTGCTGACCGCCGGGGCACTTGCTTCGGCGCGTCGTACATTACTCAGTCCAGGGCCCGTGAGTGGCCTGAAGGAGAGCCCCAGCCTTATGGTCCGCCTCACCCTGCCCGCCGTTTTCGCCCTGCTGTTCAGCTCGCCCTTGCTGGCTGGGCAGCAGACGCTGTTCAGCTTCGTGCGCCCGGCCTCGGTGGTCAATGTGGCAACCGAGGATGCCGGCATGCCCCAGTACAACGCCGAGCAGACGGCCGAAGGCGAGGTGTTGCGGCGTGTGGTGTTCAACCCGGCCGAGCGGCCGACCCTGCGGCTGAGCCCGCAAGGTGGGGCGTGGGACTGGTCCGCCGGGCAGTTCCTCACCTTGCGCCTGCAGAGTGGCATGGACTGGGCGCTGACAGTGGATGTCACGGTGCAAGGCAGCGATGGCGGCACATTGACCAGCCGGATTGACCTGCCGGCCGGTCCCGCGCAAACCGTGATGGTGCCGCTGACGGCCAGCTCGCCGCTGAGCCAGGGCATGCGCGCCGGGCCGCCCATGCCGTGGAGCCATGGCGGCCAGCGCTTGCTGCTGACCAGCAGCGCTGGCGCGGTGGACCTCAAACAGGTGGCCTCGGTCAGCCTGAGCATCCCCAACCCCAAGGTGGCGCAGAGCCTGCTGATCGAGCGGGTGGGGATCCAGGATGACGACCTGGCCTACAAGGCGGCGTACCAGGATCTGATCGATGCCTACGGCCAGTCCACTCGCGGCAATTGGCCCGAGAAGGTTGCCAATGACGAGCAGCTCAAGGCGGCCGATACGCGTGAACAGCAGCAGCTCAAGGGCTGGCTGGCTGAGCGGGGCAGGCAGCAACTGGACGGCTACGGCGGGCTGCTGGCCGGGCCGGCGTTCGAGGCCAAAGGTTTTTTTCGCACCGAAAAGCGTGATGGGCGCTGGTACCTGGTAACGCCGGAGGGCCACCCGTTCTATTCTTTGGGGGTGAATGCCGTCGCCGCAGACGGCGGGCGTACCTACGTCGCCGGCCGTGAAGGCATGTTCAAGGCGTTGCCGGGCGAGGGCGATGCGCTGGCCGCATTCTACGGCGAAGGCAACAACGACGATGGCAATGCCTCGTCTCAAGGGCGCAACTTCAAGCAAGGGCGTTGGTTCGATTTCTATGCCGCCAACCTGCAACGTACCTACGGCAAACCCTGCCCGCCGGCCGCTGAAGGGCAGCCCGTTAATTGCCCGCCACAGGTACTGGACGCCGCCCGCTGGCAAACGCATGCGCTCGACCGTTTGCAGGCCTGGGGTTTCAACACGGTCGGCAACTGGAGCGAGCCCGCTCTGGGCCAGGCCAAACGTATGCCCTACACCTTGCCGCTGTCGATCGTGGGTGATTACGCCAGCATCAGCACTGGCATGGACTGGTGGGGCAGCATGCCCGACCCGTTCGACCCGCGTTTTGCCATGGCCACCGAGCGCGCAGTGGCCATTGCTGCCCGAGATCACCGTGACGACCCTTGGCTGATCGGCTACTTCGCCGACAATGAACTGGCCTGGGCTGCCCCCGGCAGCGACCCTAAAGCACGGTATGGCCTGGCCTACGGCACTTTGCGCCTGACCACAGATGTACCGGCCAAGCGCGCCTTCCTCAAGCAGCTGCGCGACAAGTACCGTAACCAGCAAGGGCTGTCCAAGGCCTGGGGCATCGAACTGGCCGCCTGGGAACTCATGGAAGACCCGGGCTTCGAAGCACCGCTGCCCGACCCGGAACATCCGGAAATCGAGCGCGACTACCAGCACTTCCAGCAAGTGTTCGCCGAGACCTACTTCAAGACCATTGCCGACTCACTGAAGTGGCACGCCCCCAATCACCTGCTGCTCGGTGGTCGCTATGCGGTCAGCACGCCGGAGGCGGTCAAGGCCTGTGCCGAGTTCTGCGATGTACTCAGCTTCAACTTCTATACCCTCAAGCCACAGGACGGCTACGATTTCGCCCGCCTGGCCGAACTGGACAAGCCGGTGCTGGTGTCCGAGTTCCAGTTCGGCTCGCGTGATCGCGGGCCATTCTGGCCGGGGCCGCTGGAGCTGGCGCGGGAAGAAGACCGCGGTCCGGCCTATGGCAACTTCCTCAAGGCGGCCCTGGCGCAGCCGATGATCGTTGGCGCGCACTGGTTCCAGTACCTCGACCAGCCAGCCAGTGGTCGGCTACTTGACGGCGAGAACGGCCACCTTGGGCTGGTGGCGATCACCGATGTGCCGTACCCGGGTTTTGTCGACGCCGTACGCAAGGGCAACCTGCAGGCGATGGGCCAATTGCGCACCCAGCTGGAAAAACAGGCGCACTGAGCACAAGCTACCGTTCGTCGCGACCATTTGGCCCAAGCCAGTTTGCAAAACACCTAACTACTGAAACAATGCACACCTTTTTTGGACATGGTCGTACGGAGTACAGCGGGTGCAGATCCAGGGTCACTATGAGCTGAAGTTCGAAGCCGTGCGCGAAGCCTTTGCCGCGCTGTTCGAAGATCCCCAGGAGCGTGGCGCTGCGCTGTGCATCCAGGTCGGTGGCGAAACCGTCGTCGACCTGTGGGCCGGCAGTGCCGACAAGGATGGCCAGCAGGCCTGGCACAGCGACACCATCGCCAACCTGTTCTCCTGTACCAAAACGTTCACCGCCGTCACCGCCCTGCAACTGGTGGGCGAGGGCAAGTTGGCCCTCGATGCCCCTGTGGCCAACTACTGGCCCGAGTTCGCCCAGGCTGGTAAACAGTCGATCACCTTGCGCCAGCTGCTCAGCCACCGCGCCGGGTTGCCGGCCATCCGTGAGTTGTTGCCGGCCGAAGCCCTGTATGACTGGGGGACCATGGTCAATGCCCTGGCGGCTGAAACGCCATGGTGGACGCCGGGTCGCGAGCACGGTTATGCCGCCATCACCTACGGCTGGCTGATCGGCGAGCTGATTCGCCGCGCCGATGGCCGGGGCCCTGGCGACTCGATCGTGGCCCGTACCGCTCGCCCGTTGGGGTTGGACTTTCATGTTGGCCTGGCAGATGAGGAGTTCTACCGCGTGGCGCATATCGCCCGGGGCAAAGGCAACCAAGGGGATGCCGCAGCGCAGCGCCTGCTGCAGGTGACGATGCGCGAACCCGAGGCGCTGTCGACCCGTGCTTTCACCAACCCGCCGGCGATCCTGACCAGCACCAACAAACCGGAATGGCGGCGTATGCAACAGCCAGCGGCCAATGGCCATGGCAATGCCCGCAGCCTGGCGGGTTTCTATGCCGGGTTGCTGGACGGCAGCCTGCTCGAATCCGAACTGCTTGATGAACTGACCCGCGAGCACAGCCTCGGACAGGACCGCACCTTGCTCACCCAGACCCGCTTTGGCCTGGGCTGCATGCTCGACCAGCCCGACGTATCCAATGCCACCTTTGGCCTGGGTGCCCGTGCCTTCGGCCACCCAGGGGCCGGTGGCTCGGTTGGTTTTGCCGACCCGGAGCATGACGTGGCCTTCGGTTTCGTGGTCAATACCCTCGGCCCGTATGTGCTCATGGATCCCCGGGCACAGAATCTGGTACGTGTCCTTGCCGACTGCCTTTGATCGGGTAATGCGGGTATTGCCCCACCCCTTTGACTATCCTCAATGCCAACGCCTCAAGTGTGTTGGCAAAATATCTTTCAATTTCATGGTGTATCGCTGATGTCTTCACATAAAACCTTAGCACTCGCCCTGTGCCTGACCGCCGTTACCGGCTGCGCCAGTCATTCCCCGGACGGCTCCAAGGAAGGTGGCTCCAGCTGGTGGCCTTTTGGTTCGGACAAGGTCGCCGAGCAGGAAGTGAAGGCAGCCGTCACTGAAAACGTGGCCAAGGCTGATGCCAAGTCCGATAGTGCCAGCCGCTGGTGGTGGCCGTTCGGCGGTGATGACAAGCAAGCCAAAGGGCCGGTTGTGCCGAAGATCGACCAGAAGGCCACCCAGGCCTGGCTGGACGAGTACGAGCCCAAGCTGCGCGAAGCCATCAAGGACAGCAAGCTGGAACTGGAGCGCCGCGACAATGTGCTGGCGGTCACCCTGCCGGTGGACAGCTCGTATAACCCCGATCGCCCGAACATGCTGCTGCCAATGACCCTCGGCCCGATCACCCGTGTGGCCAAGACTGTCGAAGGTGACCCCAAGACTGCCGTGCTGGTACTGGGCCATGCCGACACCAGCGGTGCTAGCGCTGCCAACCAGAAACTCAGCCTGGAGCGCGCCGCCTCGGTGTCGGCCATCTTCCGCCTCAGCGGCTTGCAGCGTGACCGCCTGACCCTCAAGGGCATGGGCTCGGTCATGCCACGTGCCGCCAACGACAGCCCCGAGGGCCGTGCCCTGAACCGCCGCGTGGAAATGCTGCTGACCCCGCAGAACACCATGGTCGCGCTGCTGGCCAAGTACCAGCAGGCCACTCCGGCACCTGCACCTGCCTCGATGGTTGCGGTGCAAGATGCCAAGGCTCCTGCCGCCAAGGCCGTCGACAGCAAGCCAGCAGCAAAGAAGCCTGCGCCGAAGAAACCCGTCGCCAAGGCCAAGGCCCCTGCCAAGACCACGGCCAAGAAGAAAGCCGCGCCGGCCAAGCCAGTCGCCAAGAAAGCTACCGCTGACAAGAAAGTAGCTGCCAACAGCCCTGCGAAGACCAACTGATCGTCAAGGAACGCAGCAATGACCCAATCCCTGGCCGATATGCGCCGCGACTACACCCGTGATGGCCTGGCCGAAGCCCAGGCACCGGGGGAGCCGTTTGCCCTGTTCCACCAGTGGTTTGCCGATGCGGTGAAAACCGAGCAGGTACCCGTGGAAGCCAACGCCATGACCCTGGCCACTGTGGACGGCGAAGGCCGCCCGCATTGCCGTGTACTGCTGCTGAAGGGGCTCGACGAGCAGGGTTTCACTTTCTTCACCAACTACGAAAGCGCCAAGGGCCAGCAACTGCAAGCCAACCCCTTTGCCGCCATGACGTTCTTCTGGCCGGCGCTGGAGCGCCAGGTGCGTATCGAAGGGCGAGTGGAAAAGGTCACCTCCAAGGAGTCGGACGACTACTACCAGGTGCGCCCGCTGGGCAGCCGCCTGGGGGCCTGGGCCTCGCCGCAAAGCCGGGTGATTGCCGGTCGTGAAGAGCTGGAAGGTTTGGTCAAGGCCACTGAAGCGCGCTTCTCCGACACCCAGCCGCACTGCCCTGAACATTGGGGTGGGTATCGCCTGTTGCCTGAGCGCATCGAGTTCTGGCAGGGGCGGGCGAGCCGCCTGCATGACCGGTTGAACTACCGGCTGGTGGATGGGCAATGGCTGCGCGAGCGGCTGGCACCCTGAGCATTTGGGGCCGCAAAGCGGCCCCAGTGATCCATCAGACTACCCCGGATACCCCGCCGCCTCCCGCTCCAACCACTCTGCCAGTTGCTTGCGCCCCACCTTCTCCTGCCGCGCCTGCGCCAACCTTTCCAGCATGTACTCACGCTTTTCAGGGTCAGCCCCCGCCAGCGACAACGCCAGGTCACGGTCCATCCAGCGGCGCATACGCACGTATAGCCACCCGTGGAAATAAAGCCCCGCAACGGTGGTGACCACGACGATGAAGTAATCCATGGCTATCCTTGGTCTCAATTGAAGAGCCTATGGCACAACCGCCCAGGCTGTACCCCGGCTGAATGAAACCAATTTTATTACGTTTGTACCGTGACAGCCGTCAACGTGCAGCGTCTAATGAGCACCTGAATTATGGAGACTTTACCCATGCGTAAATCCGCTTTGCTGGTGGCGACTTTTACCACCATGTCGTTGCTGCTGGGGGGCTGTGCCTCGAGCCTGACCGGTGACAGCTACTCCCGTGATGAAGCCCGCCGCGTGCAAACCGTGCGCATGGGCACCATCGAATCCCTGCGCCCGGTCAAGATCGAGGGTACCAAGACCCCGATCGGCGGTGGCGCTGGCGCCATCGTCGGTGGCGTGGCCGGCAGCGCCGTGGGCGGCGGCCGTGGCAGCATCGTTGCTGCCGTGATCGGTGCCGTGGCCGGTGGCCTGGCGGGTTCCGCTGCAGAGGAAGGCCTGACACGTACCCAAGGCGTCGAAATCACCGTGCGTGAGGACGATGGCAGCATGCGTGCCTATGTGCAGGCCGTGCAGGAGAATGAAATTTTCCGCGTCGGCGACCGTGTGCGCATCATGACAGTTGACGGTACCAGCCGCGTCTCGCACTGACCGTAGCGCAGCAAAAGAAAACCCCGACATGGCGGCTGCCAGTCGGGGTTTTTTTATGCCTCAGCCAAGTCAACCAGCACTGGTTTTTCGGCTGGCCAGGGCGGTAACGGCGTAGCCGATCACTGCGGCGAAGAACGAGCCGGTAAGGATCCCCATGCGATCCATGCCCGCGTAATCACTGCTGCCCGGGGCAAAGGCGAGTGAGCCAACAAACAGGCTCATGGTGAAGCCAATACCGCAGAGTATCGCCACCCCCAGTATCTGCCCCCAGCCAGCACCCGCAGGCAGCGCTGCCAGGCGCAGCTTGACCGCTACCCAAGTCAGGCCGAAAACGCCCACGGTCTTGCCCATCAGCAGGCCAATCGCAATGCCCATCGGCACCGGGTGGGTGAAGCTTTCCACGGTCATGCCTGCCAGTGAGACGCCAGCATTGGCGAAGGCAAACAGCGGCAGGATCGCATAGGCAACCCAAGGGTGCAGGGCATGCTCAAGGGACAATAGCGGCGAAGTCTCGGCGTTGCGTGTACGCAGCGGGATACACAAGGCCAGGGCGACACCGGCCAGCGTGGCGTGCACGCCGCTCTTGAGTACGCAGACCCACAGGATCAGGCCAACGATCATGTACGGCCCAAGCTTGACCACCCCAAGACGGTTCATCGCGATCAGCACCACCAGGCAGGCCGCTGCCAGCAGCAGCGATACGCTCGACAAGGTGCCTGAGTAGAAAAGGGCGATGACGATGATTGCACCAAGGTCGTCAATGATCGCCAGGGTCATCAGGAACAGCTTGAGCGAAACCGGTACGCGTTTGCCCAACAGGGCCAGCACGCCGAGGGCGAAGGCGATGTCGGTGGCGGTGGGGATCGCCCAGCCGGCCACGGCCGCCGGGTTGTCACGGTTGATGAACCAGTAGATGAGCGCCGGCACCACCATGCCGCCCACAGCAGCAGTGGCGGGCAGGATCACCTGGGAGGGCTTGGACAGGTGACCATCGACCACCTCGCGTTTGACCTCCAGGCCAATGAGCAGGAAGAACAGGGCCATCAGGCCGTCATTGATCCACAGCAACAAAGGCTTGGCGATATTCAGCGCGCCGACCTGGACGGCGACGGGGACGTCGAGCAGGCCGCTGTACAGATAGGACAGGGGTGAGTTGTTGATGATCAGGGCCAGAACGGCGGCGGCGATCAGCAGCAGACCGCTGGCGGCTTCAAGCTGGAAGAATCGGGTAAACAGGCTACGCACGGGCTATAGGCTCTCCATGAGCAGTTTACGAAGGGTACGGGCGTACACCCTAGCCTGTGACGATATGCTTTCAAACAAAAACTATATTCGTTTTTGTTATATGGTGTTGCTGTCTGGGCTGAGTGAAGCCTAGATGCAGATGGGAGGAAAGGGGGGAGGGAAAGGCTGGTGTTTGGGTCGGATATTTCTGATCCCTGTCAGGGCCTCTTCGCGGGCTCGCCCGCTCCCACAGGTACTGCACAGTTTTCAAATACTGTGCAGTATCTGTGGGAGCGGGCGAGCCCGCGAAAGGGCCCTTGCAGGCGATACAAAATTACAGGCCGAGCATGTCCCGCGCTACCGCCTCGGCGATACGAATACCGTCCACACCCGCCGACAGGATCCCGCCCGCATACCCGGCGCCTTCACCCGCCGGGAACAGGCCTTTCAGGTTCAGGCTCTGGTAGTCCTCACCCCGGGTAATCCGCAGGGGCGACGAGGTACGCGTCTCGATCCCGGTCAACACTGCATCATGCAGGTTGTAGCCTTTGATCTGCCGGTCGAACGCTGGCAGGGCCTCTCGGATCGCTTCGATGGCGAAGTCCGGCAGGCTTGGTGCCAGGTCACCCAGGGTCACGCCCGGTTTGTAGGATGGCTCGACACTGCCCAGTGCGGTCGATGGCCGGCCGGCGACAAAGTCACCCACCAGCTGCGCCGGGGCCTGGTAGTTGCTGCCGCCCATTACGTAGGCGTGGGCTTCCAGACGCTCTTGCAGTTCAATACCGGCCAGCGGGCCGCCCGGGTAGTCGCGCTCGGGGTCAATGCCGACGACGATACCGGAGTTGGCGTTGCGCTCGTTACGTGAGTACTGGCTCATGCCGTTGGTCACCACGCGGCCCGGCTCGCTGGTAGCGGCGACCACGGTGCCACCCGGGCACATGCAGAAACTGTACACCGAGCGGCCATTCTTGGCGTGGTACACCAGCTTGTAGTCGGCGGCGCCGAGTTTCGGGTGGCCGGCGTATTTGCCAAGACGCGCCTTGTCGATCAGCGTTTGCGGGTGCTCGATACGGAAGCCGACCGAGAACGGCTTGGCTTCCATGTAGACGCCTTTGGCATGCAGCATACGGAAACTGTCGCGGGCACTGTGGCCAAGGGCCAGGACTACATGGCGCGAGTGCAGTTGTTCGCCACTCTCCAGCACCACACCGGTCAGCTGGCCGTCTTCGACCAGCAGGTCGGTGACCTTCTGCTGGAAGCGCACTTCTGCGCCGAGGGCGATCATGTCCTGGCGCATCTGCTCGACCATGCCGGTGAGGCGGAAGGTGCCGATGTGCGGTTTGTTGATGTACAGGATCTCGTCCGGCGCACCGGCCTTGACGAACTCTTCCAGCACTTTGCGGCCGTGGTGCTGCGGGTCCTTGATCTGGCTGTACAGCTTGCCGTCAGAGAAGGTGCCGGCGCCGCCTTCGCCGAACTGCACGTTGGACTCGGGGTTGAGCACGCTTTTGCGCCACAGGCCCCAGGTGTCCTTGGTGCGCTGGCGCACTTCCTTGCCACGTTCGAGGATGATCGGCTTGAAGCCCATCTGCGCCAGCAAAAGGCCGGCAAAGATGCCGCAGGGGCCGAAGCCGACCACGATAGGGCGTTCCTGGATGTCGGCCGGGGCGTGGCCGACGTATTTGTAAGTCACGTCCGGTGCCGGGCCGATGTTGTGATCGTCGGCGAACGTGCTGAGCAGTTCGGCTTCGTTGCTGGCTTCGAGGTCGATGGTGTAGATGAACAGCAACTCGCTGTTCTTCTTGCGCGCATCGTAGCTGCGCTTGAACAGGTTGAAGCTGAGCAGTTGCTCGTCGCGGATGCCCAGGCGCTGGACGATGGCTTCACGCAGTGCTTCGTCGGGATGGTCCAGGGGCAGCTTGAGTTCGGTGATTCGTAGCATGGCAGGGTCCAGTATCCCGGCCATGGGCGGCCGGCGGCTTTACACAAACCGCCAAGTATAAGCTGTTAGCCGCCCCGACTGGCAGGTTAAAAGTGCCCGACGATCAGTTGTCGCGTGCGCCGCCGTAGTAGCCGCAGCCCTGCAGGGTCTTGCCGTCAATGCGCAGTTCGGCACGCAGGTGGTGGACCGCGCCAGTGGCGCTGTCTACGCAGCGCTGCGGCGCGACCCACAGTTCCACGTGCTGGCCGTTGGCTTCGCTGGTGAGGGTCAAGCCGCCACCGGGTACTTCCTCTTCAAGGAACGGCAAGGGCAGGGGCTCCTGCCCGACTCGGCTGAGGACCATGCCCTTGCCGCTGGCCTTGATGTCCCAGTCCGGCTCGTGGCCATTGGCGCGCAGGGTCAACTGCTTGAAGTTGGGGTCTTCGCAGGCGCGGGTGGAAGGTTCCAGGCGGTACAGGCGGCGTACTTCCAGCTGGCCATCATTGTTGGCCTGCTTGCTGCCGGTAAGGCGCCCACGGACGTCGGCGAACAGCTTGTCGTTGGCGTCCTTGGCGAGGTTGGCGGCCTCCTGCAGGATGCCGGTAGCGCCGACGTCGTTGATCACGAACGTGCGGTTTTCGCTGCACGGCTTGAACAGCAGCTGGCCACCGGCCGCCCGCAGTTCGCCCTGCATGCGCGTGGTGCCGATGTTCGGGTCGCTTGGCGCTTCAGCCATGAGCTGGCAGCCGGCGAACAGGGGCAGCAGGGCAGTGAGCAGCAGGGTGGGGGTGAGGCGCATCGGGCGAACTCCGGGAATCTTTGGTAAAGAGCTGGCCACGTTACTCAGGCCGGCGGTGGATCTCAAGTTAATGGTTACCCGCGAAAGGGCCGGCACTGGCAATGCATTTCTGGCAGGCATAAAAAAGGGCCCGAAGGCCCTTTCCCATTTAACCGCCGAGGTACGCGTCGCGCACCTTCGGGTCGGTCAGCAGTGCTTCACCCGTCCCTTGCATCACCACCCGACCGTTCTCCAGTACATACGCGCGGTCGGCGATCTTCAGCGCCTGGTTGGCATTCTGCTCCACCAGGAACACCGTCACGCCATCACGGCGCAGCTGTTCGATGATGTCGAAGATCTGCTGGATGATGATCGGCGCCAGGCCCAGTGAAGGTTCGTCGAGCAGCAGCAGCTTGGGCTTGCTCATCAGCGCACGGCCAATGGCAAGCATTTGTTGCTCGCCACCGGACATGGTGCCGCCGCGCTGGATGTAACGTTCCTTCAGGCGCGGGAACAGTTGCAACACCTTGTCCAGCTGCTCCTGGTAGTCGCCCTTGTCGGTGAAGAAACCGCCCATGGCCAGGTTTTCCTCGACGGTCAGGCGGGCGAACACGCGCCGCCCTTCCGGCACCACGGCAATGCTCTTGCGCATGATGTGCGAGGACGGCTGCCCGACCAGCTCTTCGCCCAGGTACTTGATGCTGCCACTGTGCGCCTGGGGCGAGCCGCACAGGGTCATCAGCAAGGTCGACTTGCCGGCGCCGTTGGCGCCGATCAGGGTGACGATCTCGCCCTGGTTGATCTCCACGTTGACGCTGTGCAGCGCCTGGATCTTGCCGTAGAAGGTGGAAACGTTTTCGAACTTCAGCATTTTACGCTTCCCCCAGGTAGGCTTTGATCACATCAGGGTTGTCGCGAATCTCTTCCGGTGTGCCGTGGGCCAGGGGGGTGCCCTGGTTGATCACCACGATATGGTCGGAAATGCTCATCACCAGCTTCATGTCGTGCTCGATCAGCAGCACGGTGACGTTGTGCGACTCACGCAGGTAGGCGATCAGCACCTTGAGGTCTTCGGTTTCCTTCGGGTTCAGGCCCGCCGCAGGTTCGTCGAGCATGATGATGCGCGGCTGGGTCATCATGCAGCGGGCGATTTCCAGGCGGCGTTGCTGGCCATAGGCGAGGGTGCCGGCGGTACGGTTGGCGAATTCGGTCAGGTTGACCTTTTCCAGCCAGTACTGCGCGCGTTCCATGGCCTCCTTCTCGCTGCGGCGGAAGCTCGGGGTCTTGAACAGGCCGGCGAAGAAGTTGGTGTTCAGGTGACGGTGCTGGGCGATCAGCAGGTTTTCCAGCGCGGTCATGTCCTTGAACAGGCGCACGTTCTGGAAGGTGCGCACCACGCCCTTGCGGGCGATCTGGTGGCCGGCCAGGCCCTGGATCGGCTGGCCATCGAGCAGGATGGTGCCGCCGCTGGGTTTGTAGAACCCGGTCAGGCAGTTGAACACCGTGGTCTTGCCGGCGCCGTTCGGGCCGATCAGCGCCACCACCTGTTTTTCCTTGACGGTCAGGGCCACGCCGTTGACCGCCAACAAGCCGCCGAAGCGCATGCTCAGGCCGCTGACTTGCAGAATTTCGCGGCTCATCGACGCAGCTCCATGTGTGGACGTTGCATAGGCAGCAGGCCTTGCGGACGCCAGATCATCATCAACACCATCAGCGCACCGAACATCAGCATCCGGTATTCGCTGAACTCACGCATCAGCTCGGGCAGCAGGATCATCACGATGGCCGCGAGGATCACGCCCAGTTGTGAGCCCATGCCGCCAAGCACGACGATGGCGAGGATGATTGCCGACTCGATGAAGGTGAACGACTCCGGCGTCACCAGGCCTTGGCGCGCTGCGAAGAAGCTGCCGGCGAAACCGGCGAAGCAGGCACCCAGGGTAAACGCCGAGAGCTTGATCACGGTCGGGTTCAGGCCCAGCGCACGGCAGGCGATCTCGTCTTCACGCAGGGCTTCCCAGGCGCGGCCGATTGGCATGCGCAGCAGGCGGTTGATGACGAACAGTGCCAGCAAGGCCAGTAGCAGTGCCACCAGGTAGAGGAAGATGACCTTGTTGATCGAGTTGTATTCCAGCCCGAAGAACTCGTGGAAGGTCTGCATGCCCTCGGCGGCACGGCGTTCGAAGGTCAGGCCGAAGAACTCTGGCTTGGGGATGTTGCTGATGCCGTTGGGGCCGCCGGTCCAGTCGGTGAGGTTGCGCAGGAACAGGCGGATGATCTCGCCGAAGCCGAGGGTCACGATCGCCAGGTAGTCACCGCGCAGGCGCAGCACCGGGAAGCCAAGCAGGAAGCCGAAGGTGGCGGCCATCAGGCCGGCAATCGGCAGACATACCCAGAAACTCCAGCCCAGGTAGTGCGAGAGCATGGCGTAGCTGTAGGCGCCGACGGCGTAGAAGCCGACGTAACCGAGGTCGAGCAGGCCCGCCAGGCCGACCACGATGTTCAGGCCCAGGCCCAGCAACACGTAGATCAGGATCAGCGTGGCGATATCGACCGCACCGCGCGAGCCGAAGAACGGCCACACCAGTGCCGCAACGATCAGACCAACGATCACATAGCGCTGGGTCTTGGGCAGGGTCAGGTAATTGCTGACGGCCGGCGGGATCAGCTTGCGATCCGAGCGGCGGTTCATCACCGAACTCCACTGCTTGTCGAACAGCACGCGCAGGAACATCAGCACCGAGCACACGGCGATGATGCTGATGGTGAACGAGCCCTGGCTGTGCACGACCAGGCTGATGCCATCGATGCTCAGTTTCAGGCCCAGCACCGGGAAGGCCACCGCCCAGACCAGCAAGGCGCTGAAGAACGCCTGTTTGAGATTTTTGTTCATACTTTTTCAACCTCCGGGCGGCCCAGGATGCCGGTCGGCCGGAATAGCAGGACAAGCACCAACAAGCCGAATGCCACCACGTCCTTGTACTGGTCGCCGAAGATGTCGGCGCCAAACGCTTCGGCCACGCCCAGCACCAGCCCGCCGAGCATCGCGCCCGGAATGCTGCCGATGCCACCCAGCACCGCCGCGGTGAAGGCCTTGAGGCCTACCAGGAAACCGGCGTTGGGGTTGATCACTCCGTACTGCATGCTCAGCAGCACGGCCGCTACGGCGGCCAGGGCGGCACCGATGACGAAGGTGAGGGCGATGATGTTGTTGGTGTTGATGCCCAGCAGGTTGGCCATCTTGATGTCCTCGGCGCAGGCACGGCAGGCGCGGCCCAGACGGGAGCGAGAGATGAACAGGGTGAGCAGGGTCATGGCTACCAGAGTGACCACGAACACCAGGATCTGCATGTAGCTGATCAGAACTTCCTCCGCGCCGCCCGGCCCGAACGAGAAGCTTCCGGGGATCAGGTTGGGGATGGACTTGTCCTTGGAGTCTTGCGAAAGCAAGACGGTGTTCTGCAGGAAAATCGACATGCCGATGGCGGAAATCAGCGGGATCAGACGGTTGCTGTTGCGCAAGGGGCGGTAGGCAACCCGTTCGATACTGTAGCCATAGGCACTGGTGACGAAGATCGTCGCGACGAAGGCAACGGTCATCAGGATCGGCAGCGAATGGATACCCATCATGGCCAGGCCCGCGAGGGCGATGAAGGCCACATAGGAACCGATCATGTACACCTCGCCGTGAGCGAAGTTGATCATGCCAATGATGCCGTACACCATCGTGTAGCCGATGGCGATCAAGGCATAGGTGCTGCCGATGGTCAATCCATTAACCAGTTGTTGGAAGAAATGGTAGATCTCAGGCATTACAGCGCTCCTAAAAACCTGATTTGCATTTCGCTGGCGGGGGTATGCCAGGAAACCGCGGGTGACGGTTTTAAGATTTTCAGGTGGGCTAGCCCCCGGATCGCGGGGATCGGGCCCATGAACCTCATAAAACAAAGCCCACTGCTCGCACAGTGGGCTCGTAAGTCAGCTATTTAGTCACGCAGTTACTGAGGGGAGACTTCGGTCTTCGGCTTGCCGAAGTGCCATTCGTAGACCACGAACTTGAAGTCTTTCAGGTCGCCTTTCTCGTCATACGACAGGGTGCCGGTAGGGGTCTTGAAGGAGCCGGCATGGATGGCCGCTGCCACTTTGTCGGTATCTTCGGACTTGGCCGCCTTGATGCCTTGTGCGATCAGCTCGACAGCCGAGTAGGCAGGGAACACGAACGGACCGCTTGGGTCCTTGCCGTCAGCCTTGATGGCGTCGACGATCTTCTTGTTCTCCGGGTCGGCATCGAACGACTTCGGCAGGGTGACCAGCAGGCCTTCGGAGGCGTTCTGGGCGATCTGCGAGATCGAGTCGTTACCCACGCCCTCTGGGCCCATGAACTTGGCTTTCAGGCCTTTTTCCTGTGCCTGGCGCAGGATCAGACCCAGCTCTGGGTGGTAGCCGCCGTAGTACACGAAGTCGACATTGTTCTGCTTGAGCTTCTGGATGATCGAGGAGAAGTCCTTGTCACCCGCGTTCAGGCCTTCGAATACGGCAACCTTGGTACCCTTGCTTTCCAGGGTCTGCTTGACGGCGGTGGCGATGCCTTCACCGTACTGTTGCTTGTCGTGCAGGACGGCAACGACCTTCGGCTTGACGTGGTCGGCGATGTAGTTGCCGGCGGCCGGGCCCTGGGCGCTGTCCAGGCCAATGGTGCGGAAGATCAGCTTGTAGCCACGGGCGGTGATTTCCGGCGAGGTGGCGGCCGGGGTGATCATGATCACGCCTTCGTCTTCGTAGATGTCGGATGCAGGCTGGGTAGAGCTGGAGCACAGGTGGCCGATGACGAACTTGACGCCGTCGTTGACCACTTTGTTGGCGATTGCCACGGCCTGTTTAGGGTCGCATGCGTCGTCGTATTCCTTGGCTTCGAGCATCTTGCCATCGACGCCGCCCGCGGCGTTGATATCCTTGATGGCTTGCTTGGCGCCGATGAACTGCATGTCGCCGTACTGGGTCACAGGACCCGTCTTGGGACCGGCGATGCCGATCTTGATGGTATCGGCGGCAAACGAATGGCTGGCTACCCCGGCCAGTACCATTGCGGCGAACAGCTTGGAAATCTTGATCATAGTGCTCCACTCATTCTGTTGTAATTCTTATAGTCCTGGCGGCCAGGGCTACAGACCGGGCGGGATTTGCGGCGTGGCCATGCCAACGCGCAAGCCCACCTTCCCCCGGAACATGTCCCGGAACTGTACCGGTACAGTGTAGAGCGCTGTTCGAGCGCTTGAAAAGCGTTCAAAAAGTGCCTGTTTCCTGGGTTGTCGCTTGTTCGACAGAAAGATACAAAAAGGCGCCATCAAATTGCCTGTATCTGCGACCCCGCCCCACAAGTTCGGGGTCAATCGACCAAATTACATATTTGAAACCGGGTTTTTCTGCAAAAATGCCGACCTTTTTTATTGGCCGATTTTTGCGGATACCACCCATGACTGATCAAACAAGCACCCTCTATGCCAAATTGCTTGGCGAGACAGCAATCATCGAGTGGAAAGCGCTGGAGCGTTTCTGGGCCAAGGGTGACCTGATTTGGGTCGACCCCAGCTTGGACCTGATCACTGTTGCCGAGGCAATGGCCGAGAATCGCGGCGAAATCTTCGCCAAGTGGCGTAGTGATGGCACCGTTGGGCCGGTGTCGGCCGAGCAGGCGCTGGACCTGCAAAGCCGCGATCCAGAGATCTGGGCGGTGGTGGTTTCGCCGTTCATCGTGATCCAGGTGAAGCGTCCGGTTGAGGCGTGATCTTTTTTGGTGCGCAAAAATGCGCAGCAGCTCCGTTTTGGTGCTCGAAGGCGTTCAAGGCGGGTAGAGGTAAGTAACAATTCGGCGTGGCGGTAACAGTTTACGGGATGCGTAATATGCCCACCGTTCTGGCCAGCCTGGAAAACAATTCGAATAGTCAGGAGTCATTCATGAGCACTGCATTGCCTTCGCTTGGATTTGCCGGCATCGGCCTGATGGGCCTGCCCATGTGTCGACGCCTGTTAGCGGCTGGCTACCCGCTGACCGTGTGGAACCGCAGCCCGGACAAGTGCGCCGCGCTGGTCGCCGCCGGCGCGCGCCTGGCCAACAGCCCTGCCGAACTGTGCCAGGGCAGCGATATGGTATTGCTGTGCCTGGCCGATACGGCCGTGGTGCGTGAGGTGGTGTTCGGCGAGCAAGGGATTGCCCAGGGTGGGCGCAGCGGCCAGTTGCTGATCGATTTCTCCAGCCTGGAACCCACCGCCACCCGTGAAATGGCCGCCGAGCTCGCGGTACTGTGTGGCATGGCCTGGCTGGATGCTCCGGTGTCCGGCGGCACGCCAGGTGCCGAGGCCGGTACCCTGGCGATCATGGTTGGCGGTGAAGCGGCCGACCTGGAACGTGCACGGCCAGTGCTGCAGGTGCTGGGTCAGCGTGTGACGCACATGGGGGCGGTGGGGGCGGGGCAGGTGACCAAGGCCTGCAATCAGATGATCGTGGCATGCAATGCCCTGGTCATTGCCGAAGTGGTGGCGTTGGCCGAGCAATCCGGGGTGGACGCGACGCTGATCGCCGAAGCGCTGGCCGGTGGTTTTGCTGATTCCAAGCCGCTGCAGATCCTTGCGCCGCAAATGGCTGAAAGCCGCTTCGAGCCGATCAAGTGGCACGTGCGCACGCTGCTCAAGGACCTCGATGGCGCAGTGAAGTTTTCCCGTGAGCAGGGGGCGGCGACGCCGCTCAGCGGCCTCGCCGCGCAATTGATGCGCCTGCACGGTAGCCAGGGTTACTTGCAAAAAGATCCGGCGACCCTTGTAGAACTTTACCGCAACAAGGGATGAGTACCTGGCTTTGACGCTGCAGCCGCTCCAGTAGTGGCCGTAGCTCGGCCAGCGGTACCGGGCGGCCCAGCAGGTAGCCCTGCAGATAGTCACAGCCATGGTCTTGAAGGAAAGCCTGCTGTTCGGCGGTTTCCACGCCTTCGCTGACGACCTGCAAGTGCAGGGTATGCGCCATGACGATTATCGCCTGGACGATCTCGCGATCCTTCTGGCTGCCCGGCACATCCTGCAGGAAGCTGCGATCGATCTTCAGTACGTCCAGCGGCAGGCGCTTGAGGTAGGCCAGTGACGAGTAGCCAGTGCCGAAGTCGTCGATTGACAGCGCCACGCCCAAGGCACGAACGCGCTTGAGCAGGTTGACGGTACGCTGGATATCGCCCATCAGGGCATTTTCGGTCACTTCCAGCTCCAGGTGCCGGGGTGCGAGCCCTGTGTGGAACAGCGCTTTCTCCACTTCGTTGGGCAGCTCGTCGTGGCTCAAGGTTACTGCCGAGCAATTGACCGTCACCTTGATATCGCCATAACCGTGGCGGTGCAGGTGTGCCAGGTCGGCACAGGCGTGGCGCATTACCCAGAGGTCAAGGTCGATGATCAGGCCATTGGCTTCGGCAATGCCGATGAAACGGTCGGGCCCCAGCAAGCCGTGCTGCGGGTGATGCCAGCGCACCAGGGCCTCGAGCTTGGCCACCTGCCCGCTGCGCATGTCGAAGATGGGTTGGTAATGCACGCACAACCCACGTTCTTCGAGCAGGGCGATGCGCAGTTCTTCTTCGAGTTGCAAGGCGAGGGATGCCTGGTTTTTCAGGGTTTCGTTGAAAAAGTGCAGGCCGTTACGCCCACTGTCCTTGGACTGGTAAAGGGCCAGGTCGGCATGTTTGAGCAGTTCTTCGGCGCTGGTGCCGTCGTCGGGGAAGATGCTGATGCCAATACTGGTGGTCATGACCATGCGCCGACCACCCAGGTCGATGGGTTCTTTCATCCGTTGCATGATGCGTTGTGCCAGGTGGCGCGCTTCGTCGCAGTTGCTGAGGCTGGTGACCACGCAGAACTCGTCGCCGCCCAGGCGTGCGACCAGGTCTTGATGGCGGGTGGCGGCCTTGATGTGGCTGGCGATCACCTTGAGCAGTTCGTCTCCAGCGTCGTGGCCAAGGCTGTCGTTGATGCGCTTGAAGTGGTCGATGTCGAGGAACATGACTGCCAGGCGGTTTTCAGTGGCGTGGTGTTCGGCCAGGCGCTCTTCGAATACCTGGTTGAAGCCACGGCGGTTGACCAGGTTGGTCAGGGCATCGTAGTGCGCGGCCTGCTGCAGCGATGCACGGGCCTGGTCCAGTTGGCTGAGCAGCACGTTGACCCGGCGCAGATCGTGCTCCTTGCTCTGCAGCTTCTTGTCGGCCAGTGCGGCGCTGATGCTGGCGCCACTGATCAGCAGGGTGATGAAGCCGATGCCCAGCCCCAGTTGCAGGCTGTTGTCGGCGGAGGGCAGGCGCAGCGCGGTGTCGGGCGGGATCACCAGGGTCATGGCCGACATCGCGGTGAAATGGGTGGCGACGATGCCACCGGCCATCAGCAGACTGGCGCCGTACTTCATTGCCTGGTGCAGGGTGCCGCTGCCATTGCTGAAGTACCGGGCCAGGTATAACGCAGCCAGGCCGGTGAGCAGGGCAATGGTGGCAGAGGCCAGCAGCAGGCCAGTCTGGTAATACTGCTGGGCGCCGGTGTCCATCGCAGCCATGCCGACAAAGTGCATCAGGATAATGCCCATGCCGATCAGTACGGCGCTTTGCAGGAAGTGCTGCACGCGCATCTGGCTGCGGTCGAGGCTGCGCATGGTCACCCAGGCGACGGCCAGGGCGATGAGTAGCGAAAGAATGGTCAGGGAAACGTCGTAGTGCACCTCTATCGGTGCCTGGAAGGCCAGCATGCTGATGAAGTGCATGGCCCAGATGCCACCGGCCAGGCAGCAGGCGCCAAGCATGTGCCATTGTCGGTGGGCAGTGGGGTCTTCGCTGTGGGACTGGCGCTCGGCCATGTCCAGGGTCGCGAAGCAAGCCGCGCAGGCAACGAAGTAGGCGAGCAGGACCAGAAACGGTTCATGGCGGCAATCGATAACGATGTGCCCGAATGCCGGAAGGTCGGCGAACAGTTGCAGCCCCAGCCATTCCATTGATTGCCCCATGATCGAGTTTTCACTCGTCTGCGCTACAGCCCTGTGCAGACTGTCCAGAGGCAGTATAGGAAGAGGTGTTTAAGCCTTCCTGAATAATGGCAGTTTGATTTCTACGATTTGGTTATCAACCCAATCGCCAGCAGGCATAAAGAGGGACATATAGGTGTAGGCGCAGCCTTGTGCTGCGAAGAGGCCGTATGCCTCACAACAATCTTGTGGGGCATACGGCCTCTTCGCAGCACAAGGCTGCGCCTACAGATGGTGGTCAGGCCACCAGCGGGCGTGTCAGATCAGCCCGCTACCAGTACGCGAATGGCTTCCAGGCGCAAGGCAGCCTTGTCCAGCATCGCCAGACCCTCTTCGCGCTGCTTGCGCAGCGCGTCGATCTCGCTGTCGCGCACGCTTGGGTTGACCGCTTGCAGTGCCACCAGGCGAGCCAGCTCTTCGTCGGCCTCAGCCGCCAGGCGGCGCTGGGCTTCGGCTACGCGCTCGACGTGAGTGGGCATGATCTTCTCTTCACCGCCACTGATGCGCTTGGCCAGCACGTCACGCTGGGCCTGGACAAACTTGTTGGCGCTGGCGCGCGGTACGCTTTCGAGCTGCTCGTTGAGGGTTTCGAAGGCCACGCGGGCGGCCAGGTCGTTGCCGTTGGCGTCGAGCAGGCAGCGCAGTGCCGCCGGCGGCAGGTAGCGGCCCAGTTGCAGGCTGCGCGGTGCCACCACCTCGCTGACGAACAGCAATTCGAGCAGTACGGTGCCCGGCTTGAGTGCCTTGTTCTTGATCAGTGCCACGGCGGTGTTGCCCATCGAACCGGACAGCACCAGGTCCATGCCGCCCTGCACCATCGGGTGCTCCCAGGTGAGGAACTGCATGTCCTCACGCGACAGCGCCTGGGCACGGTCGTAGGTGATGGTCACGCCTTCGTCGTCGCCCAGCGGGAAGCTGGCATCGAGCATCTTTTCGCTCGGCTTGAGGATCAGTGCGTTCTCGGAATGGTCTTCGCTGTCGATGCCGAAGGCGTCGAACAGGGTTTCCATGTAGATCGGCAGGGCAAACTGGTCGTCCTGCTCGAGAATGGCCTCGACCAGCGCCTGGCCTTCGCCGGCACCGCCGGAGTTGAGCTCCAGCAGGCGGTCGCGGCCAGTGTGCAGTTCGGCTTCCAGGCGCTCGCGCTCACTGCGGGCGTCGGCCACCAGGGTATCCCAGGCCTTGCTCTCGCCACCTTCAAGCAACGGCAGCAGGCGCGGGCCGAACTGGTGCTGAAGGGCGTTGCCGGTGGGGCAGGTGTTGAGGAAGGCGTTAAGGCCCTCGTGGTACCACTGGAACAGGCGCTCTTGCGGGCTGCCTTGCAGGTACGGGATGTGCAGCTGGATGGTGTGCTTCTGGCCGATCCGGTCAAGGCGGCCGATGCGCTGTTCGAGCAGGTCTGGGTGCGCGGGCAGGTCGAACATCACCAAGTGGTGGGCGAACTGGAAGTTGCGGCCTTCGCTGCCGATCTCCGAGCAGATAAGCACTTGCGCACCGAACTCTTCGTCGGCGAAGTAGGCGGCGGCGCGATCGCGTTCGAGGATGTTCATGCCTTCATGGAACACCGACGCCGGAATGCCGGAGCGCACGCGCAGGGCGTCTTCAAGGTCCATGGCGGTTTCGGCGTGAGCGCAGATCACCAATACCTTGGTGCGCTTGAGCATCTTCAGCGTGTCGATCAGCCAGTCGACGCGTGGGTCGAAACGCCACCAGCGCTCGTCGTCAGCCACATCGCCCTGGGCCTGGAAGGCAACTTCCGGGTACAGCTCGGCGTGCTCGCCAGCAGGCAGGTCGCGGTATTGCTCAGGTGTGGCCAGCGGGTAAGGGTGCAGTTGGCGCTCAGGGAAGCCCTGGATCGCCGCACGGGTGTTACGGAACAGGACGCGACCGGTGCCGTGGCGGTCCAGCAGTTCGCGGATCAGGCGTGCGCTGGCCTGGCTGTCGCCGTCGCTGACCGCCGCCAGCAGGGCTTCGCCTTCGGCACCCAGGAAGCCCTGGATGGTGGCGTGGGCCTCGGGCGACAGGCGGCCTTCGTCGAGCAGTTCCTGCACGGCTTCAGCCACTGGGCGGTATTTCTCGCTCTCGGCGCGGAAGGCCGCCAGGTCGTGGAAACGGTTAGGGTCGAGCAGGCGCAGGCGCGCGAAGTGACTGTCCTGGCCAAGTTGCTCGGGGGTGGCGGTGAGCAGCAGCACGCCCGGGATCACCTGGGCCAGTTGCTCGACCAGGCCGTATTCGGCACTGACCTGATCTTCGTGCCAGACCAGGTGGTGGGCCTCGTCGACTACCATCAGGTCCCAGCCAGCAGCAAACAGTGCGTCCTGGGCCTTTTCGTCGTCGACCAGCCATTCCAGTGCAACCAGCGCAAGCTGGGCATCCTCGAACGGGTTGCTGGCGTCGCTTTCGATAAAGCGCTCGGCATCGAACAGGGCTACCTGCAGGTTGAAGCGGCGGCGCATTTCCACCAGCCACTGGTGCTGCAAGTTTTCCGGCACCAGGATCAGCACGCGGCTGGCGCGGCCTGACAGCAGCTGGCGATGAATCACCAGGCCGGCTTCGATGGTTTTACCCAGGCCCACTTCGTCGGCCAGCAATACCCGCGGGGCGCTGCGGTCGGCGACTTCGCGAGCAATGTGCAACTGGTGGGCGATCGGTTGCGCGCGGCAGCCGCCCAGGCCCCACAGCGCTGACTGCATCTGCTTGCTGGTGTGCTGTAGGGTGTTGTAGCGCAGGCTGAACCACGACAGTGGGTCGATCTGGCCGGCGAACAGCCGGTCGCTGGCCAGGCGGAACTGAATGAAGTTCGACAGCTGGGTTTCTGGCAGGGTACGCGGCTGGTTTTGCCCGTCCAGACCGTGGTAGACCATCAGCCCGTCGATGTCATCGACCTCGCGCACGGTCAGCTTCCAGCCCTCGAAGTGGGTGATCTGGTCACCTGGCGAGAAGCGCACGCGGGTCAGCGGCGCGTTGCGCAGGGAATACTGGCGCGTGTCGCCAGTGGCCGGGTAGAGCACGGTCAACAGGCGGCCATCCTGCGCCAGGATGGTACCCAGGCCGAGCTCTGCTTCGCTGTCGCTGATCCAGCGTTGCCCCGGTTGATACTGCTGCGCCATACTGCCTGAACTCCCGCGATGAAAAAGCCGATTATGTTAACGGATCGGCCGGTCAGACCAAAGTGCGAACGCACCGAAAGATGCCGAACGACAACAGGAAGTAAGTCAGTCTAGCCGTTTCATCGCCTCGCACCGTGCAGCTGACGAGGGCCCCGGACCAACATGCCTGCCAACCACCGCTGGATCAGCGCTTCCATGGCCGTGGGCAGCTTGCTGCTGCTGAGCGCCTGCGAACAGAAAAACTTCGAGGCCTTGCCCGCCATCCCGATGGAACAGCTTGAAGTACTCGGCGTGCAGACGCCGATCAAGAGCGTGCATTTTCGTGACCGCGACGGTGAAGGCCTGTTGGTGTTGAGCCGCAGCGATGGCCAGGCCAGCGACCCGGAAAGCGAACAGGAAGTGGACAAAGTGGTACTCAAGGCCACCTTGTACGGGCGTACTGCCGAAAGCGATGCATTCAAGGCACGCTGGCAGATCGAGCAGGAAACCACTTGCCCTGGCCTGGACCTGGACGTGGACTTCTATACCGACGTCAGCGATGTCGGCGACCTGAACAAGGACGGTATCGCCGAGGTTACGGTGGCCAGCCATGCCTTCTGTGGTGGCGGCATCGACCCGCACGACATCGCCATCGAAATGCGTGAAGGGCAGGCCAGCTACACCATCACTGGCCAGTCGCTGATCAGCCCGGCGGGTGAAGAGCCGATTGGCGGTGAGCGCAATGACAGTGCCTCGCTCAAAACCGCGCCACAGGTGCTTCGCGATCACATGGATGCCGTCTGGCAGCAGGTTTACAAGCGGCCGTGGAGCGAAGCCGGCCCGCCAGGCGACGACGACCTTGACGACGAAGCCGAGTAATTGTTGTCCATGACATCAAGGTAAACTCGCGCCTGCCGATACAGGGGCATAGGAGAACGTCCATGCTGCCGCCAATCATACCGCTCAGTGCCGCCCCGGTGACCTCGCAACAGGACCCGGTCAAGCCGACCCCGGACATCAAGCCGGTGGTACCGACGCAGCCTGCGTCCGGCGAAAGTGCCATCGATCTCAAGCAACAGCGCGACCCGCAGGCGCAGGCGTTGTTGCTGCGCGATGAGCAGCGTCGCCAGCAGCAACGTGGCAAGCAGGGCGGCCAGGACCGCTACAGTGCCTTGCCAGGTGACGAGGTCAATGCCGACAACACCGTGCCGGTCGCGCCACTGATGGACGAGCACGTGCGCCAGGGGCTGCTGGTGGACATCGAAGTCTGACGCGGGGCTGGTCAGCGCCTGCGCCTGGCTTCATCATGCAAGCCTCAGTTGATCGCCGAGCCCACCCATGAGCCAAGACAACCTCATCGATTTTGATGCCGAACGCGCCAAGCGTGTCCACGACCTCAAGGAAAAGCGCCTGAACGAAATGCGCAACGCGTTCGAGCAGGCTCTGCCGTTGAGCACCAGCAAGAAAAAGAAGCCCAAGGGCAAACCGAAGAAGCGCTGAAACTTGACGCAGGTCAACCCTGCACCCGCCTCGCGTGCCCGGCCCCGGGCACCATTGACCCTGGTCAATTTTCTCCATCCCCACATTGGTTAACGTGCACCCATCGGACAACGGCAAACGAATGGGGAGGCCCGCATGTTCTTCGACAACGTGGTTATCGCCGGTGTGGTAACGGTCGGGTTGATGGTGGCCTTCTTTGCCGGTCTGGGCATTTTCATCTGGAAGGACTCGAAAAAGCGCAAGCCGCGCTGACCTTCCCGGTACACGAGCACGCAAGGCATTTAGGGCGACTTCGGTCGCCCATTTTTTTGCCTGCGATTTAAGTGTTGCCGGTGCCGGCTCTTTCGCAGCACAGGCTTACCAATGTCCCAATAAAGATGATTAGCTAGCTAATTAATCGTTTGAGCTTTATCCTGCTCACCATTGTCTATCTTTTCAGTACGACCATCCCTCGCAAGGTCCGCCTAGTGCCCATCACCTTTCAGGCCCTGTTCGCCCCCAGCAGCCTCGCCCTCAAATTCGCCGTCAAGACCCTGCTCGGTGGCGGTCTGGCGTTGTGGCTGGCAATGCGCTGGGGCCTGGAGCAACCGTCCTGGGCACTGATGACCGCCTTCATCGTCGCCCAGCCGCTGTCAGGGATGGTGGTGCAGAAAGGCCTGGCGCGGTTGGCCGGCACCTTGGTCGGTACCGTGATGTCCGTGGTGTTCATCGGCCTGTTCGCCCAGACCCCTGGGCTGTTCCTGTTTACCCTCGCCCTGTGGCTGGCCTTGTGCACTGCGGCCTCGACCCAACTGCGCAGCGCCTGGGCCTATGCCTTCGTGCTGGCTGGCTACACTGCCGCGATTATTGCCTTGCCGGCCATCGACCACCCGCTGCAGGTCTTTGACCAGGCTGTGGCGCGCTGTACCGAGATCTGCCTGGGCATTTTCTGCGCCACTGCAAGCAGTGCGTTGCTCTGGCCAATGCGGGTGGAGCAGCAATTGGCCGGGCAGGCCCGACAGGCATGGCAGAACGGCCTGCAGGCTGCCAGCGCCATGCTTGGCGGGGCAGACGAGGCACGCAAAGGCTTGCTGGAGAGCCTGGGGCGTATCGTTGCTATCGACAGCCAGCGTGAACATGCCTGGTTCGAAGGCAATCGCGGTCGCCAGCGAGCCCGCGCGATCCGTGGCCTGAGCCAGAAGCTGATGGTGCTGTTGCGGATCTCGCGCTCGGTGCGGCGGCAATGGCAGCATCTGGATGAGCGTGAGGCAGCGCACTTGGCACATTGGCTGGACGAGGTGCGCGCGCTGCTGCTCGAGCCCGACCGGCCCAGCCTGTTACTGCTGCGCCAGCGCATCTGGGATGCGGCCCATGATGACCAGATCAGTTCGGCGGAGCACTTCTGCCTGGCGCGCATGGCCTTGTTGCTGGATTACGCCATGGCCGCCAGCCAGGCGCTGGAGGATGTGGAGGCGGGCAGGGCGCCCAAGGATGTGTCACAGGGCCTGGCCGTGCACCGCGACTGGTCCCTGGCATTGCTGTTCGGTTCACGCAGCGCACTGGCCTTTCTGGTGATGAGCGGCTTCTGGCTGGCGACGGCGTGGCCTTCTGCGCCGGGTGGCCTGGTGTTGACCTGCGTGGTCTGCAGCCTGTTCGCCAGCCGTGAGAACGGCGCGCAGATTGGCCTGAGCTTCCTGCGCGGCATCTTCCTGGCGATACCCGCGGCGTTTCTGGTCGGGCAGATCCTGCTGCCGCAATGGAGCAGCTTTGCCATGCTTTGCCTGGGCATGGGCGTGCCGTTGTTTCTCGGCGCATTGGGCATGGCCCACCCACGTACCGGGGCCACTGCAACGTCTTATTGCCTGCACTTCATTGTGCTGGTGTCCCCGCTCAACGTCATGCAGTTTGGTGTGGCGACCATGCTAAACAGTGCGCTGGCGATGCTGGTAGGGGTGTCGGCAGCGGTAATGGCCTTCCGTTTGCTGGTGTTCCGCCACCCGGCCTGGCTGGGCCGGCGCCTGCGGGCAGCCACCCAGAGCGACCTGGTGCGCCTGACCCGGCGCGACCTGCGCGGTGCCGACAGCTGGTTTGGCGGGCGCATGGCCGACCGCCTGATGCAACTGGCCCGGCAGGCTGGCGAGCTGCCCGAAAGCGAGCGCAAGCGCTGGGATGACGGCCTGCATGGGTTGGATATCGGTGATGAACTGGTGCATCTGCGCATGTGCCTGGCGGTCGCCCAAGCCCCCTTGGGGCGCGCCGAGCGCGAGTATTTGCAGCAGGTAGAGGCGGTACTGGCCAAAGGGCCGGGCGCCGGGCGCGGGCATCGCCTGGACGCTGCCAGTGAACAATTCATAGCCGCCTTGCGCCGGCTGCCTGCCAGTGACCCGCTGCGGCTGGCCGAAGGTGCGGTGCTGCAATTGCAGAAAAGCTGGGGCAAATGGTGCCGCTGGCAGGAGGACGCCTATGGGGTTGCATGAATGGGAAGTGGGCGGCGTGCTGCTCAGCCCGTTTCTGCTTTATGTGTTGCTGGCCCTGCTGCTCACCGGCGTGCTGCGCCTGGTGGTGCAGGCGACGCCGTTGGGGCGCTGGATCTGGCATGAAGCGTTGTTCGACGCAGCGCTGTTCGTTTGTGTGTTGTTCCTGGTGGTGAGGCTGCTGGGAGCTTTATAAAGGAGTGTTTCAATGCGTGCGGCCGTACGTACCCTGGTGACGCTGTGTGTGGTGGCTTTGGCCGTGTTGGCCGGCTACCAGCTGTGGCAGTACTACATGCTTACGCCCTGGACCCGCGATGCCCGTGTGCGTGCCGATGTGGTGGTGATTGCCCCTGACGTGTCCGGGTGGGTACGTGAGCTCAAAGTCCATGACAACCAGCAGGTCAAGGCGGGTGACCTGTTGATGAACATCGACCGCGAGCGCTTTCAGGCTGCCTTCGACCAGGCACGTGCGGTGACTGAGACCCGCGCCCAGCAACTGCGCTTGCGCGAGCGTGAGGCCGCCCGGCGCACCGCCCTGGGGCCAGAGGCGATCAGTGCCGAGTTGCGTGAAAACGCCCAGATCAATGCTGCTATCGCGCGCGGTGAACTGCATGAGGCCGAAGCGCAGTTGCAGGTTGCCAAGATCAACCTGGCGCGCAGTGAAGTGCGCGCGCCGCGCAGCGGGCATATCACCAACCTGCGTCTGGCCGAGGGCAACTACGTGAACACCGGGGAATCGGTCATGGCCCTGGTGGACGATTCAACCTTTTATATCCAGGCCTATTTCGAAGAAACCAAGCTGCCGCGTATTCGTGTGGGAGACACGGTGAAAGTCTGGCTGATGGGCGCCGGCGAACCCATGCAAGGGCATGTGGAAAGCATCAGCCGCGGCATCACCGACCGCAACAGTAACCCCGACAGCCAGTTGTTGCCGGAGGTGGAGCCTACTTTCAACTGGGTGCGGTTGGCCCAGCGCATACCCGTAAGGATTCGCCTGGACCAGGTACCGGAAGGGGTGACGCTGAGTGCAGGCATGACCGCGAGCGTGCAGGTGCACGAGGACCGGGGCGAGCAGTGATGGTGCTGCCTTGTTAGCCTGTAGGAGCAGCCTGGTGCTGCGAAGAGGCCAGTACCGGCAATGTAGTTGTGTTGGCCATGCCGGCCTCTTCGCAGCGCAAGGCTGCTCCTACAGGTACGGCGCATCGCCTAGCGTGCCGTGAGGCTCATAGGAACATGCCGCCCGACACTTCCAGCCGTTGCCCGGTAATCCAGCCATTGCCGTCTTCCAGCAACAGCGCAATCGCTGCCCCGATGTCATCCGGCAAGCCCACGCGGCCCAGCGCCGTATTGCCGGCAATGTATTCATTCACCTGCTGGTTATCCCGCACCACGCCGCCGCCGAAATCGGTCTCGATCGCCCCCGGCGCCAGAATGTTCACGCGAATGCCACGCGCGCCCAGTTCCTTGGCCTGGTAGCGGGTCAGCACCTCCATTGCGCCCTTCATCGCGGCATAGGCGGCATACCCCGGCAGCGCAAAGCGTGCCAGGCCGGTAGAAATGTTGACGATACGGCCATTGTCGACCAACAGGGGCAGCAGGCGCTGGGTGAGGAAAAAGGGTCCTTTCAGCTGAATATTCAGCAACTGGTCGAACTGCGCCTCGCTGGTTTCGACGTACGGCACATTCAGCCCGATCCCGGCATTGTTCACCAGAAAGTCAAAACGCTCGCGGCCAAAGTGCTGCTGCAGGGTGCTGCCAAGGCGCTCGGCGAAGCTGGCAAAACTGCTGCTGTCGCTGACGTCGAGTTGCAGCATGGCCGCTTTCGCCCCGGCCTGCTCCAGTCGGGCAACTACGGCCTGGGCTTCGTCCGCCTTGCTGTGGTAAGTGCCAATTACATCGATACCGCGTGCGGCCAGGTGTTCGGCAGCGTTACGGCCAAGGCCGCGGCTGGCGCCAGTGATCAGGGCAATTTTGCGCGTCATGTTCAAAGCCTCAGGCTGGGTGGATGTGGTCAGCTTATTGGTCGGCTCGAGGCTGTTAAATCCGGTAAAAATGGAAATACTGTTCGACAGAACCGGATAGCCGAGGCCCAAATGAACAAGCTGGAGTTGTTGCGCACCTTCGTGCGGGTGAGTGAGGTCAGCAGCTTCACCCTGGCTGCCGAGAGCCTGAGGCTGCCACGCTCGACCGTGTCAGAGCAGGTAAAGGCACTGGAGCGCTTGCTGGGTACGCAGCTGTTCAACCGTACTACCCGCAGGGTGCAGGCGACCCAGGATGGCGCCTTGCTGTACGAGCGTAGCAAGGACCTGCTGTCAGGCATGGATGAGATCGAGAGCCTGTTCAGCGCCGACGATGCCGAGCTGGCCGGGCGCCTGCGCATCGACCTGCCGACCATGATGGCGCGGCGGGTCATCATCCCGGCGTTGCCGCAGTTTCTGCAGCGCTTTCCGCGGCTGGAGGTGGAGCTCAGTTGCACTGACCGCCAGGTTGATTTGCTGCGCGAGGGGTTTGACTGCGTGATGCGCATAGGTGCCCTGCATGATCTGGATGTGGTGGCGCGGCCGGTCGGGCAACTGAGCATGCGCAACTGTGCGAGCCCCGCCTACCTGGCCCGCTACGGCGTGCCGCAGACGCCGCAGGAACTGGCGGGGCACCAACTGGTGCACTACGTGCGTACCTTGGGGGCGCGCAGTGCCGGTTTCGAATACCTGCAAGGTGGTGAGCTGCAATACCAGGCCATGGCTGGTGTGGTTACGGTCAACAACGCCGAGGCGTACTCGGCGGCCTGCCTGGCCGGGCTGGGGTTGATCCAGGTACCGGCGGTGGGTGTGGCCGAGCATTTGCAGCGAGGCGAGCTGGTTTCGCTACTGGAAGACTGGCAGGCCCCGGCCATGCCGGTGTCACTGCTGTACGCCCGGCAACGGCACGTGCCGCGCCGGGTTCAAGCGTTCATGCAGTGGCTGGCGGCGGTGCTGGCGTCGCAGGTCGACCCTGCACCAAGTGAACATTGAGCCAGGTGCCGGCCACAGGTAAAGGCGTGCGGGGTAAGCACGAAAACCCTTGGCGAACGGCCTGCCACTTGCGTTAGGCTGCCGTTTGCGAGTTGCCCGGTAGAGGCGACCGATTCCGCCAGGCGTGCGTATCTTTCGATTTCATTGCGAGGTTACGTCATGGCCATCACTTCCCAGGACATCTGCAACGCCGCCGACCAGCTCAAAGGTTTTGTCGGTTTTCATGGCAAGCGCGGCGTTCATATCGTGCGGTTTTCCGAGGACTCGTTCGGCATGGACGTGGCCGACGACAGCATTACCCCCTGCAGCGAGTTTGTCTGGCGTCCCGAGCAAGGGCAGCGCATGGCGCTTTGCCGTGAGCGGCTGGCGCTGCTGCTGGAGCAGCATGTGGATGACCGCCTGAACATTGCTGAGCCACTGCGCGCCTACCTGCGCCGCCGGGATCTGCCAGACATCGTGGCCGAACGCACCGTGCAGCAATAAACCCGGCCCTTGTAGGAGCAGCACAAGGCTGCTCCTACAAGGGCTTTGCAGTGCTATGGGATGTCTGGTGCAACAACGCCGCCACCCCGGCACTGTCCAGCGGCCGGCTCATGTAAAAGCCCTGCACCTCATGGCAGCGGTCTTTCTCCAGTGCCTTGAGCTGCTGTTCGCTCTCTACCCCCTCGGCAGTTACCGTCAACCCCATCGCCTCACCCAGGTTGATGATGGCCTGGACCATGGCGCGGTCTCTACCGCCGCTGCTGTTCAGGCCATTGATGAAGCGTTTGTCGATCTTGATGCTGTCGAACGGGTAGGTACGCAGATAACCCAGCGACGAGTAGCCGGTGCCGAAATCGTCCATATTCAGGCGCACGCCAAGCTCTTTGAGTGACAGCATGGTGCCTAGCGCGCCCTCGATGTCGTTGAGCATCACGTTTTCGGTAATTTCCAGTTCCAGGCGCTGGGCCGGGAAGCTGGTGTCCAGCAGGACCTCGCGTACGTCGGCGACCACGTCGCTGCGCAGGAACTGCGCAGGCGACAGGTTCACCGAAACCAGAATGTCGGCGGGCCAGTCGTGGGCAGTGCGGCAGGCTTCGCGCAGCACCCAGCGGCCCAGCGCGACGATGATGTCGCTTTGCTCGGCCAGCGGGATGAAGGTATCCGGCCCCAGCAACCCTTCCTGTGGGTGTTGCCAGCGCAGCAAGGCTTCAACCGCGACGATGCGCCGGTCGCTGAGGCGGTAGCGTGGCTGGTAGTGCAGCTCGAACTCCTGGTTGCGCAATGCCCGGCGCAAGTCGTTTTCCAACTGGCGACGGTACTGGATCTGCTGGTTCATTTCGGCGGCGAAGTAGCGCCAGGTATTCTTGCCATCGGCCTTGGCCTGGTACAGGGCGATGTCGGCGCAGCGGATCAGTTCGCCGGCATCGAAACCCTGGGTGCGGGTCTGTGCCACGCCGATACTGACGCCGACGTGCAGCAGTTGGCTGTCGAAGGTGATGGGGTGCTGCAGCAGGTCGATCAGGCGTGCGCAGAAACGGTCGACTTCGCTGCGGTTGTCCATGCCGCTGAGGACCAGAATGAACTCGTCGCCGCCCAGGCGTGCGACCAGGTCGCCATCGCGGGTGGTGTCGCGCAGGCGCGTCGCCACTTCCTGCAGCACGGCATCCCCGGCGGCATGGCCGAGGGAGTCGTTGATCGGCTTGAAGTTGTCCAGATCCAGCAACAGCAGTGACAGTGGCGGCGAGTCATTGCCCCGCAGCAGGGCCTGCTCCAGGTGCCTGGCGAGCTTGTTGCGGTTGGCCAGCCCAGTGAGAGGGTCGTGCAGCGACAGGTGCTGGATGCGCGCGTGGGCGTCGACTTCGTCGGTGATGTCACTGGCGGTGCCACGAAAACCGATGGGTGTGTCGTCATGCCAGATGGCGCGGGCCGAAATCCTGCAGTAGCGGTTCTGGCCATTCTGGTCGCGGTAAGTACAGCGCAGGTTGGCCAGTTGCTCGGGGTCTGCGTTGGCCAGGGCGTCCAGCCAGGGTGAGAGCGGGGTGGTATCGCAGGCCAGCAACTGGTTGAGCGGGTGCCCCAGCCAATCGTCCACCGCGTAGCCGGTAACATTGGCAAAGCGCTGTGACAGGTACGTCAGGCGCTGTTGTCGGTCAGTTTCCCAGATCCAGTCGGATGCCGACTCGGCCACTGCGCGAAAACGCTGTTCGCTAGCCTCCAGGGCCTGGTTGCTCTGCTGCAAGTGCGAAAGCGTCAGGCCGATCGCCCGCGAGCTGCGCAAGGTCAGGCGGAACAGGTAAAGCATGATCAGGCCAAGTATCAGCAGCGCGCTCAACAGGGCTGGCATTACCGCCCACAGCAATTGGTGCCCCGGCAGCGGGCTGCTCCAGGACAGGTGATAGCCGGTGTCACCCAGGTCGATACGCAGGTGGTCATGCTGCTGCATATCTTCCTTTTCCACATGCATGCGGGTCAGCCCGGCACCTTTGCCCAGTTGTGCCAGTTTTTCTTCGGTCAACTGGTCGACGAACAGCATCACGGGTGCCTGGCTTACCTCACTGTCGGTGACGTCGCGGTCCGGGCGTATGGCTGCGGCACTGAGTACCGCCGGCCAGCCATTGAACAGCACGAAACGGGTTATCTGCTCGCGGGGAATTGCGGCTGCACGGGCCTGGTCGAGGATCGGCTGGAGCGTTGCGTCTATATAGGTGTTGGCGCCTGCCTGGGTGGGCTGGCCTTTGAACAAGGCGTAGGTGGTACGGTCGTTTTCCACCACGAACACCCCTTCGTAGCCGCTGGCGCTGTACAACGATTCACCTACATTCTTCTCCTCGTAGGCCCAATGCCAGTCGGCGTGGCCTGCCAGGTGCTCGAAGGCCGCATCCCATACGGCGTAGCTGGACAGAAACTGGCGTGAGGCCAGCAGACGCTGTTCCAGCGCCTGCGTCGCATGGAACGCGCTACGCTGGCGCTCCTGCTTGTCGAGCGTGGTCGCGATATTGAACAGGGCGCCGAGGATGACCAGGCAGGCCAGGCCGTACACTGTGCTGAAACCGGCAATCAGGTGGCGCACCTGAAAGCGCGGCGTAGGGCTTGCGGGTGGAAGGTTGGCGGTCCTGGCCATGCGCGAGCAGCTCCTTCAAGCAGCCTCCCGCCGGGCAGTCAGGCAGGGGGTTCAATCAGGATAGGCCAGCCTGAGCGTGGCAGCCTCGCTGCGGGCAAAATTGACTTGGTCACGGCCTGCGTGCTTGGCGGTGTACAGTGCCTTGTCCGCCTGTTCCAGCCAGTGTTCCGGTGATTGCAGGCCAGCCTGGAATGCTGACAGGCCGATGCTGAGGCTGATGCGCAGGTGCGGCAACTGCGGATTACGGTAGTTGGCGACACGTTCGCGCAGGCGCTCCATGGCTTGGCAGGCCTGGGCTTGGCTTGTGTCCGGCAGGATCACGCAAAACTCGTCTCCGCCGTACCGCCCGGCCTGGTCGCCCTCGCGCAAATTTCGCCGTAGTTCGGCACTGAGCTGGCGCAGTACACAATCGCCGACCACGTGGCCGAAGGTGTCGTTGATAGTCTTGAAATGGTCGATGTCGATCAGGGCTATGACCGCCTGCCCCTGTTGTTGTCTACAGGCCTGGAACTTCAGCAGCAGCAGGTCTTTCCAGGCACCATGGTTGAGCAGGCCGGTCAGGCTGTCGGTCAGGCTGAGCGCGCTCAGCCGGCGTTTGTGGTCGGCCAGCTTGATCGCCAGCTGGTAGCACACCCAGCCCAGGGCAAGCGGGTACAGCGTCAGCATAGGGAGGCAAGCATAAACTTGCAGGGGCGTTGCATGCAGCTGCAGGCCGGGGCCGAGGACCAGAACGGCGACAAGCATGCCGGCCAGTTGGGCCATTGCCCCGCGCACGACCAGCCGCTTGCCCCCGGCAGCAACGTTGTTCATGGTCATCATCGATAGCACGGTCACGCTCGGCAAGGGATTGAAGTGCATGGCGGCGGTCCAGAATCCGCCCATCAGTGAATCAAGCAGCAAGTTGCGCTGTTCCGCCTGGTAAGGGGCTGGCGAGCGGGTGGCCCAAAAGTAAGCCACGTGCGGCCACAGCAGCCCGTTGACCAGCATCAGCCCCCATATCCACGCAGGCGGCGCCAGCGGCGCCATGCCAGCCATGACGCTGAGCAGGCCAATGCCCATGCCTATAATGCGCGGCAGGTAGATGCGCTTGACGAATGAAAGGCCTTTGCCGCTGCTGTTTTCCATCATGTTGTCATTCTTCTGCCGGTATACCGTTTATCGCATAACTCACGTGAATATTGTTGAACACTGTTTCATCGGCGAAAAATGACCTTGCAAGCCAATTCACGGTAGATCCGATCCCCGGCAGGTGGCACGAAGGCTTTTCTGTTGCTTGGGGTATTGCAGGCACATGCTGCCGGCGCAGATTTTGCGGGTCCGGCAGCGGCACGCCAAGCTTCAATGCTTGTCGTCCCTGCTGCGCGCTGGCCTGGCTTCGTGGTCTTTCAATAATTGCGAGGGCGGCTTGCCGCTGTCACTGCGTACCTGAGCATGGCTGATCAGGCCGAAGATCAAGCTGCCACCAATAATATTGCCGGCCAGGGTAGGCAAGGCGAATTGCAGCAAGAAACTGCGCCAGGTCTCGTCGCCGGCCCAGACCAGATAAGACACCTCGACTGAACCCACTACTATATGGGTGAAGTCGCCAAGGGCCATCAGGTAGGTGATCAGCAGGATGATCCAGATCTTGGCGTGCTCCATGGATGGAATCATCCAGACCATGGTGGCGATCATCCAGCCCGAGACGATGCCTTTGGCAAACATCTGGCTGATGTCGTTCTTCATGACCTTGCGGCCGATCTCGAGGAAGGCCACATCCGTCTTGCTGTCAAAGATCGGCAGCTCCAGCATCACCCAGGCAACCAGCAGGGTACCGGCCAGGTTGCCGAGCAACACCACGCCCCACAGGCGCAACAGGCGGCCGAAGTTGGCCAGGGTCGGGGAGGTCATCACTGGCAGCACGGCGGTGAGGGTGTTTTCGGTAAACAGTTGCTGGCGTGCCAGGATAACAGCGAGAAAACCGGCGCTGTAGCCGATGCTGGCAATCACCTGCGCACTGTCACCGTCCGGCAGGCGGGCGTAAAACAGCCCCATGGCCATCATCGACAGCCCCATGGACAAGCCGGCGGCCAGCGCCGACCACCACAGCGCGGCGAGCGTACGCTCCAGCTCCTGGTCGCCCTGGTAGCGGATGATCTCGTGCAGCACTGCCGCCCGCGGCGGCTGGTTGTGGCTGACTTCCTGCTCTTCATCTGCAGACAAGCCCGGGGTTTTCTCGTTTTGCGCATCGCTCATGGCCACTACGCTCCGTGGGGGGGATTCATTACAGATCCGCTGCGCTTTCATTAGTTGCGAGGTGGGTACTAAACACGCTTGGAAAGTTTTTTAGATCAAGGTGTTGACTCTAATTTCAAAGCGCGTATTATTCGCCTCCTCGCAGCGACAAACGCTCCGAGGCAAGCGGTAAGTGTTTGAAGTTGTTAGCTTTCGAAAGAAAGTGGATGTAAAAAACTTCAAAATAAACGCTTGACAGACTCTGAGGAAAGCGTAGAATGCGCGCCTCGGTTGAGACGAAAAGCTCTTAACCAAACGCTCTTTAACAAATCGAATCAAGCAATTCGTGTGGGTGCTTGTGAGTATGGACTGATAG
>NZ_JAJSRO010000070.1:0-927 GCF_021283425.1 Pseudomonas sp. NMI542_15
GCGGCGAGGGCTGATGCGCTCCACTACCAGGGTGTTGCTAGGGCGGTTGCCCGGGATCACCTTGTGCGGGGCCAGCTTCTCGATGTCCGCTTCGTTCAGGCCTTTGCTGCGCAGTTCGGCCTCGGCTTCTTCACGTGTCTTGCCCTGCATCAGCGCCTGGCTCTGCGACAGGCAGTTGGCGTACAGCCACTGATGATGGTCGGTCACCGGGTTGAAGCTCACGACCGGCACGATGAAGTCGGCCGGAATCAGCTGGGTGCCCTGGTGCAACAACTGGTGGTAGGCATGCTGGCCGTTACAGCCGACGCCGCCCCAGATCACCGGGCCGGTGGCGGTTTTCACCGGGGCGCCGTCCTGCAGCACGCTCTTGCCGTTGGACTCCATGTCCAGCTGCTGCAGGTGCTTGGTAATGTTGCGCAGGTAGTGGTCGTACGGCAGGATCGCGTGGCTGCTCGCGCCCCAGAAATTGCCATACCACACACCCAGCAGGGCCAGCAGCACCGGCATGTTCTTGTCGAACGGCGCGGTCTGGAAGTGCTGGTCCATGGTGTGGGCACCTGACAGCAGCTCCTTGAAGTTGGCGGTGCCGATGGCCAGGGCAATGGGCAGGCCGATGGCCGACCATAGCGAATAGCGCCCACCCACCCAGTCCCACATCGGGAAGATGTTCTCTTCGCGAATGCCGAACGCCACTGCGGCGGCCTTGTTGCTGGAAACCGCGATGAAATGGCGGTACAGCTCGGCTTCCGAGCCGCCCTGGGCCAGGTACCAGGTACGCGCAGCCATGGCGTTTTTCAGGGTCTCGAGGGTGTTGAACGACTTCGACGAGACGATGAACAGGGTGGTTTCGGCGCGCAGGTTGGCCGAGAGCTCGTGGAATTCACTGCCGTCGATGTTCGCCAGGTAGTGGCAGCGTACGCCACGCTG
>NZ_JAJSRO010000071.1:0-907 GCF_021283425.1 Pseudomonas sp. NMI542_15
GCTTCGCGGGCCAAGCCCGCTCCCACAGAGAACGCGGCGGGGCCTTGGTAATCAGGCGATGTTCTGCTCGGCCGACCAGTTGGCGTACCAGCTGCGGAACAGCGCGTATTGCTGCTCGGCATAGTTGCGCTGGGCGTCGGTCAGCACGTCGGTTTCGTTGAAATGCAGGCTGTACTCGCTGTCGCCGTTCAGCACCATCAGGTGCTTGTAATACAGCACCAGGTCGCAGCCCTCATCGAACGACGACAGCACCGCCAGCGCCGCTTCCAGTTCGCGCGCCAGGCGACGGGCCTTGGCATCGCCTTTGGCCGCCTGCTTGCTCAGGCTCACCAGGTGCAGCACCTCACGGGGCAGGGCATTGCCGATGCCGGTGATGGCGCCGGTGGCGTTGCAGTTGACGAAGCCATGCACCACCTGGGTATCCACGCCCACCATCAGGGTCACGTCGTCATCCTTGGAGGTGATGTGCTCGGCGGCATAACGCAGGTCGGCACCACCGCCGAACTCCTTGAAGCCGATCAGGTTGGGGAATTCGCGACGCAGCTCGAAGAACAGATCGGCGCGGGTGGCGAAGCCGTAATAGGGGCTGTTGTAGATCACCGCTGGCAGCTTGGGCGCGGCGGCGAGGATGGCCGAGAAGTGGTGCTTCTGGGCGATCAGCGAGGCACCGCGGCTGAGCACGCGAGGGATGACCATCAGGCCGGCGGCGCCGACCTTGGCGGCGTGGGCGGCATGGGATACCGCTTCACGGGTGTTCACCGCGCCAGTGCCGACAATGGTCGGGATGCCGGCGGCCACCAGGCGCGCCACGCCTTCCTGGCGCTCGGCCTCGGTCAGCAGTGGCCAGTCGCCCATCGAACCGCAGTACACCACGGCGCTCATGCCGGCCTCGATCAGCTGGTGGCCC
>NZ_JAJSRO010000072.1:0-839 GCF_021283425.1 Pseudomonas sp. NMI542_15
GAATGGCCTCCCACAGATCACTCGCAATGCCAGCGGCCTGTGATAATCCTGTGGGAGCGGGCTTGTCCCGCGAATGGCCTCCCACAGATCACTCGCAATGCCTGCAGCCTGTGATAATCCTGTGGGGGCAGGCTTGTCCCGCGAATGGCCTCTCACAGATCAATCGCAATGCCTGCAGCCTGTGATAATCCTGTGGGGGCAGGCTTGTCCCGCGAATGGCCTCCCACAGACCACTCGCAATGCCTGCAGCCTGTGATAATCCTGTGGGAGCGGGCTTGTCCCGCGAATGGCCTCCCACAGATCAATCGCAATGCCTGCAGCCTGTGATAATCCTTTGGGGGCAGGCTTGTCCCGCGAATGGCCTCCCACAGACCACTCGCAATGCCTGAGGCCTGTGGCAATCCTGTGGGAGCGGGCTTGTCCCGCGAATGGCCTCTCACAGATCAATCGCAATGCCTGCAGCCTGTGATAATCCTGTGGGAGCGGGCTTGTCCCGCGAATGGCCTCCCACAGACCACTCGCAATGCCTGCAGCCTGGGATAATCCTGCGGGAGCGGGCTTGTCCCGCGAATGACGTCCCACAGATCAATCGCAATGCCAGCGGCCTGTGATAATCCTGTGGGGCAGGCTTGTCCCGCGAATGGCCTCCCACAGACCACTCGCAATGCCAGCAGCCTGTGATAATCCTGTGGGAGCGGGCTTGTCCCGCGAATGGCCTCCCACAGATCACTCGCAATGCCTGCAGCCTGTGATAATCCTGTGGGGGCAGGCTTGTCCCGCGAATGGCCTCCCACAGATCACTCGCAATGCCAGCGGCCTGTGATAATCCTGTGGGAGCG
>NZ_JAJSRO010000073.1:0-747 GCF_021283425.1 Pseudomonas sp. NMI542_15
TCACCGGGAATGCCGAACACATACTCGACACCTTCGTTTTCCAGGCATTGCACAACGACATCGGCGGCCTTGGCCATCTTGCTTGCTACCTCAAGTGATGGGACGGTGGAAGTCCGGAAATGCGCAGCACGGTGCGCTGGCATCACCAGGTTCAGGGGCAGGAGTGCCCTGAATCAAAGTCTTGACGTAGGGTAGGTACGGGAAAGTCACGTTAATGTGAGTGCAATATTGTCGCAGCGACTATGAAAGCATACGCGGTCGCTGTGGGAGCGGGCGTGCCCGCGAAACAAGCAGCGAGGTGAATGGCACGGGCTTCGCCCGTGTTCGCGGGACAAGCCCGCTCCCACAGGGATTCGAGCAGCGAGGTGAATGGCACGGGCTTCGCCCGTGTTCGCGGGACGAGCCCGCTCCCACAGGGATTCGAGCTGGGCAGAATTTTTTTGTCCACAAAGACAAAACCCCTACCTGCATGCGCAGATAGGGGTTTTGCGAAATGAATCTTGACGATGACCTACTCTCACATGGGGAAACCCCACACTACCATCGGCGATGCATCGTTTCACTGCTGAGTTCGGGATGGGATCAGGTGGTTCCAATGCTCTATGGTCGTCAAGAAATTCTGTAGCCAGAATGTCCAGATGGACAGCCCAGCGAATCCGGATATGTGATATTTGTGGTTCGTTGCGAACTTTCGGTTCGTATCATCTTCACCACCGCAATCTGCGTCAGCAAATTGCTTGGGTGTTA
>NZ_JAJSRO010000074.1:0-677 GCF_021283425.1 Pseudomonas sp. NMI542_15
CGCATCATGAACTCGGCCTCTTCTGGCGTCAGGCTCGCCAACGCTTCCCGCGCCTGTTTCGCCGCACTCATTGCAGTCAGTTCTTCACGCGTACACACCGGCCGCTGCAACCCGTCGCCAATGACAAAGATCTCACCTGCCTTGAACCCACGCTGATAGGTCGGGTTCAGTCGTTCCAGAATCGAGCTAGGCAGGTTGGCCTGCGGCGCGCCGAGTTCTGCCAAGACTTCCTGATACGTCATGCAGCGCGGAACGATGTAGAAGCCAGGCTCCATGCCCTGCGCTGTTTTTGAGGGCTGATGTGCCCCAGGTTGATAGCTGCTGCTTACTTGGTTACTCGCTTGGGCCTGTGGTGGTGCCTCATGAACAGGCTCAGGTGCAGGCGCCCTGCGCGACGCCGCAGGGGCGTATCCACTTGCAACCAGGCGATTGCTGCCCGATGGGCACCCGCATTGCACCAGCGCTCCATCCAGAGCAGTGGGTATGTCGTCCTGCCGCCAACGAGATTCGCCCTCGATGATGGTGCCCGCTTGTCCACAGAGCGGGCAGGGTGTGGTCGGGTCGCCTTGAAGAAGCCAGTTGCGGCCATGCACGCGGCCCCTGGCCCGGCTGGCAATACAAACAGCGCCTGTGGTGGTTTGGTCGCCCTCAAGGCCCTGGTATCGGCCGAAGATGTT
>NZ_JAJSRO010000075.1:0-628 GCF_021283425.1 Pseudomonas sp. NMI542_15
GTGGTCACTGGCGTCTTATCGGTCACCAGGTTTTCGAACTTGGTGTCACCCGAGACCGAAATGTCGGTGATCGACTTGGTGATCGCAGGCTGGCCACCGGCATACAGGTCGTTCGGTGCAGTGACGAAGGCGGTACCCGAGGCCGAGCCGGCCGGGATAGTCACGACCGTGCCGCCAGTCAGCGTCACGGTCACACCGCCGTGGCCGGTCACTGGCAGCTTGGTGTCTTCGCTGATCAGGGTCACGGTGTAGGTGATCTTGCCGCCTTCGACTACAGCGGTGTTGTCCACCGACAGGACGGCGGTGACTTTGCTGATGGTGTCGGTGACCTGAACGGTCGCCGGGGTACCGATCTGCAGGTTCTCCAGCGGCGCACCGGTGACGGTGGCCTTGTCGATGCTGACGGTGATGGTGCCTTTATCAACAAAGACGTCATCGCCTTGGGCCGGCGCCGAGATGGTCTTGGTGGTCTCGCCAGCGGCGAACACTACGGTTTCACCGGTGCTCAGCAGCACGGTCAGCGGCTTATCGATGGCCTGGTTCAGGGTCACCTTGAAGGTCGGCGCAGTCGCTTCGTTCACCGTGTCGGTGACCGGCGTGATGCTGACTTTCACCAGGTTACCCGCAC